>JADLBG010000873.1 GCA_020847895.1 Bryobacterales bacterium | reverse complement strand
GGCTCTTAAAACCTCATTTTAGAACCTCGGCGGACTACAGCGCCGGGGTTCTCGTATTTTCAGAGGTGCTACGACCCAGGCCACCTCGGCTCCCTTTCGCCTAAACTGATTTTTGCGCCAGAAAGTAACTAACGGCTCGGAAACGCCTCGTCCGGCCCCGATTGCTGCTCTGGCTCCTGCTTCAGCCTGCGCCGGAATCGGTACACCTCTCGCACTGGCCGGAATCCCGCAAAGTTAAACCGGCAGTATTCGCACCGCAGGCGTTTTGCTCCCAGATTCAGCATGACCAAGGTGAACCATTTCGGAAGGTAGTGATCCTCGCTCCAACTGGACAACTCTGTCCGGTAACAACGGGGACAGCGGGCATAGCGCAGATCCAAGAGACGCCAGATGCGCCCGGAGAAGCGGTGTTGACAATCCCGGCAGCGGAGCGAGTGACGTCCGAACAGGGATAGGATTCGCTCGCCGAGGTGTTGCACCCGGGAATGACGCACATTCCGGGATCCGCAGTTTGGACAGCTAATGAACATGAGACAGGGTGTAGCTGGAAAACCTTCCTCAGTGTATTACAACAGACAAGCGACTATACGCTCTGTCGGGAAAGGGAGCCTGCCTGCCTGCGCTCGGAAACATAAGACTCCAAATACGCTGCAAATGCCTCTTGCAGGCGTCCCCGCATCTGCCCGTTCTGTTTCATCGACACGCCATCGATTTCCTTCACGGGCAGCAGGTCGCGCGTGCTGGAGGTAATGAATACATCGTCGGCGGCGGAGAGTTCCTGTAGAGTGATCTCCCGCTCCCCGATGTGCGCTTCCGGAACGCGAAGCTCCTCCAGAACCACCGCGCGGGTGACGCCGGGCAGACAGCCGCAAGACAGGGGGGGAGTCCAAACCCTGCTCCCCTCCACGACAAAAATGTTGGCCGAGGTGCATTCGGAGACAAAGCCGCGATCGTCAAGCAGCAGCATCTCGTCCATTCCCATCGCTTGCGCCTCTTCCAGCCAGGTGAGGTTCATGGACCAGGAGAGGATCTTCGTCCCCGAAAAGTCCGACCCGGACAGCCGCGCCCGGCGCTTCACCGCCAGCCGCACGCCATCTCCCCATTGCGCCAGGTCCTTGGTGAAGGCGATCACGTCGTATGGGCGGTCAATTCCCTGCCCCTCGAAAGGACCGCCTTGGTTGCGGACAACCACCACACGCAACGTCGAATCATGGGCCTGATTGGCGCGGACCAGTTCGAGCAGCGCGGCGCGGAAGGCATCTGCATCACCGGGAAACGGAATCCGCATGCGCCCGGCGTCCTTCTTCATGCGGGCGTAGTGCCGCTCCCAGGCAAACAGCACACCCTCCTTCACCCGAAGCGTGCTGAACACACCCCACCCGTTGAGCAGCCCAACCTGGCCCGGACTCACCAGCTTTTCCGCCGTGTCGCGAATCTCCCCGTTGTGCAGCAGGAAGCGGTGCATGCATCCCCAGCGTATCACGGGCGGCAGTGGCGAACCGGCGGGACGTGACGATTTCGTGACATGGCCATGACGCGATGATGGACTGGCGCTCTTAGAATTGATAGAGAGATGCGGAAGATTCCTCTCCTGCTGGCAGTGGCGACGCTGATCCCCATCGGCGCGCTGAGCTGGCTCGGAGTGCGCATCATCCAACAGGATCGCGACGTAGAGCGCCAGCGGCGGCGGGAAGCCCTCGAGGTGAGTGCCGGCCGTCTGGCGCTGGAGATCGAGCGGAAGTTGCAACAAATCGAAGATCAACTCGGCAAGGGTAAGGGCATTGCGCTGGCGCCGGTGTCCGATGAAGAAGCGCCTGACTCTCTGTTCACAGAGACCGAAGCGGTGGAATTTCGACGCCGTGATCTGAATGCTGCCGCGGCCGCTTATCGAGGCTTGGCTGAATCGTCGAAGCCGCCGGTTCGTGCCGCCGCCCTTGTGCGATTGGGCCGTGTGCTGCGCCAACTCGGGGACCGGCCCGGAGCGCTCAAGGTCTACTCGAACCTGGAGCAACTTGGCTCAGCAACGGTAGGCGGACTGCCGGCGGACCTCGTGGGCTGGCAAGGCCGCTGCCGGGTTCTTGTGGAGGCGCGCGATGTCGAAGGGCTGAGGACCGAAGCTGTCAAACTGGCGCAGGCTCTCGATTCCGGCCGCTGGCCGGCAGATCGAGCCACATTCGACTTGTATCGTGTGATGGTCCAGGGCTGGGGCGCGCCGCCGCCCTCCCGTGACGCAATCGCGCGTGTGGAAGCGGCGATCGAGCTGAGGAGCGCCTGGAATGGCGGCCGGCTTGCCCCGCGCGGCCGGCGTATTCTCCACGAAGCAGATGCGGCCGTGCTGGCAGTGTGGAGCGGCGGACCGAACAATGCGACGGCGTGGATCGTAACCGTGGAGGACTTCGCAGCGTCCCTTCGCTCCTTGTGGGTCGACCAGCAACTGGCCGTTTCTCTCTACGACTCCGATGGCCGGCGGGTCTTGGGCGAGCCGCGCCCGGGAGCAGTGTCCCTCACTCCCGGCGAAACCCGTCTGCCATTTATCGTGAGCGTGGCCTCGCTTGCGAGGGAACGTGGGGGCGGCCGCGTGGTCCTGGTCAGCGGGTTGGCATTGGCGTTTCTGGCAATGCTGGCCGCCGGGTTTGCACTGTATCGCGCCACGACGCGCGAAGTCGCTCTGGCGCGGCGGCAATCCGACTTCGTCTCCGCGGTCTCCCACGAGTTCCGGACTCCGTTGACCTCCATGCGTCACCTGACCGACTTGCTGGTTTCGCGCAGCATTGCCAGCGAGGAACGCAAGGCGCAGTACTACGAGTTGCTGGCGAATGAGACCGGGAGGCTGCACCGGATGGTGGAGAGTTTGCTGAGCTTTGGCCGCATTGAAGTGGGGGCCTACGCGTGGCATCTGGAACGCGCCGATACCGCCCGATTCGTTCAGGGTCTCGTCGAGGAGTTCCGGCTCGCTCCGGAAGCACGGGATCGGGTGGTGTCGTGCCGGATCGAGGAGGGTCTTCCGCCAATCCAGGCGGACCGCGAGGCGCTGTCGCGCGCTTTGTGGAACCTGTTGGAGAACGCCGCCAAATACTCGGCGGCAGGCAGTCCAATCCGTGTGGCGGCGCGGCGCCAGGGCAACTCGGTTCTGCTGGCAGTGGAAGATGAGGGCGCCGGCATTCCGGTTGGGGAACGGGAACGCATCTTTCAGAAATTCGTGCGCGGCGCGGACGCGAAGCAAACGGGGGTGCGCGGCGTCGGCATCGGCCTGGCGCTGGTGAAGCGCATCGTAGAGGCCCACGGCGGCACAGTGCGCCTCGAAAGCGAGCCCGGCCGCGGCAGCACCTTCACTCTGGTATTACCATGTCCAGAATTCTGATTGTCGAAGACGATGCGGCGATCGCCGTCGCGCTGGAGGATGATCTGCGGCTCGAAGGCTACGAAGTGGAAGTAGCGCGGGATGGCGAGGAGGCCACGAGACGCGCGCGCGAGGCGGCCTTCGACTTGATCGTGCTGGATGTGATGCTGCCGAAGAAAGACGGCTTCGACGTCTGCCGCGAACTGCGCCGCACAGGCGTCGCGTCAATGATCCTGCTGCTGACCGCGCGTACGGCCGAAGCCGAGAAGGTGCTTGGACTCGATTTGGGGGCGGACGATTACATGACCAAGCCGTATAGCCCAAGGGAGCTTCGCGCTCGCATCCGCGCGTTATTACGGAGGACGACACATGAATCCGGCGGAACGGCGGTTATCAATTTCGGCGATTGCCGGCTCGACTTCGACCGCGGAGAGCTGCGGCGCGCGGGAAGAATCGTCGCCACCACGCCCCTGGAGTTCAGACTTCTGGGGCTGATGGCACGGCGCGCGGGCCGTGTGCTGACGCGGCAGGTGCTGATCGATGAAGTGTGGGGCAGAGAAACCGCCATCACAGAGCGGGTTGTGGATAACCAGATCGCCAACCTGCGCAAGAAGATCGAGCCAACACCGGACCAACCGCGGTATCTGAAGAGCGTGCGCGGCATTGGGTACCGGTTCGATCTGGACGTTATGACGGAATCATGACAGTCTTGTGGAGCGCTTCTGAAACCTGGCGTCTAGTCTTGACGCTGGAGGTGATGTGATGAAGTCGATTCTGATTGGAACATTGGCCGCGATCCTGGCGGCTGGGGCACAGAGCAGTGAAGCCGAGCGCCGGCTCAAGGCGGCGATGAACGCCGAACTGGTGAACGGCGATCTGAAGACCGCAATCAGGCAGTACGGCGAGATCGCCGCGAAGTACAAGGACCACCGTGCGGTCGCGGCGATGGCGCTGGTGCGGATGGCGGAAGCGTACCAAAAGATGGGCGACGCGGAAGCCAGCCGGATTTACGAACGGGTGCTGCGGGAGTTCACGGATCAGAAGGAGGCTGCGAGGGAGGCCCGGGTGCGGCTCGATTCGCTGCGGCCGAAACCGGCAGTTACGGGAATCATAAACAAGAAAGTGTGGGAACTACCTCGACAAGGCGATATCTTTGGGACCGCGTCGCCTGATGGGCGCTACATCCCTTATGTCGACTGGGCTGAGGGGGGAGACCTGTTCCTGCGTGATCTGCTGACCGGGACGGACCGCAGACTCACGAACACCGCCAACGACAAGCCCGGCGTCAAGATTGGCGAAGACCAGTATGCGGAAGAATACTCGTTTTCGAGAGACGGCAAGCGACTGGCCTACTCCTGGTTTCGCGGCGACCGGTACGTATTGCGGGTGGTCTCATTGGAGGGCGGCGCTGTTCCGCCATTCCGGACACTACTGAACAACGAGGAGATTGATTGGGTGAGTCCGCACGACTGGACGCCGGATGGCAAGTGGATCGCCGTGCAACTGAACCGAAAAGACAAGAGCGCCCAGATCGGCCTGGTTTCAACCGAGGACGGCAAGCTACGAGTGTTGAAATCGGTAGACTGGCGAGGCGCCAGCGGCATCTTCTTTTCCGCGGATGGGAAATACCTGGCCTATGACCTACCGGCGGGCGAATCCGAACAGCAGCGCGATATATACCTAATGGCCGTTGACGGGAGCCGCGAGGTTCCCCTGGTGGTACATTCCAGCCAGGACGCCGTGCTGGGCTGGTCGCCGGATGGAAAGCAGTTGCTGTTCGCCAGCGATCGCAGCGGGTCGATGGGGCTCTGGTCACAGCGTGTCGCCGATGGACGGGCGCAAGGATCGCCGGAACTGCTCAAACCGGATATTGGCGAATTCAGGAACATGGGCATCAGCTCATCGGGTGCGCTCCACTACGTGTCGTCGAACCGAACGGGCGGCGACATTCAAACTGCGACCTTCGATTTCAACAATCTCACGTTCGTATCGCCCCCGGTACAGGCGGTCTCGACGTACGTGGGAAGCAATCAGTTGCCGGATTGGTCGCCGGATGGAAAGTACCTCGCCTACTCTTCGCGAAGGAGGTCGGTCGGCTCTTCCTATTTCGTAGTCGGAATCCGGGCGATGGAATCCGGACAGGTGCGCGAAATCGTTCCAATGCCGAATTTTCAACTGTTCGTGGCGCTGAGATGGTCGCGCGGCGGAAAGTCACTGCTCATCGGTGGCCGGGACTCGAAAGGAAGGAATGGCGTGTTTCGAATGGACGCGCAGACTGGTCGAACTTCGATGATTGTGGAGACGAAAGGCGTGCCCTCTTTGGCTGGGGAGTCGCCGGATGCCAAAGCGCTCTATTACGGTTCTCTAGCTCCAACGGGGGAGGCGTTCGCCTACTACAAACGAGACCTCGCTTCCGGCGAAGAGGACATTCTTTTTCGCAGTCCGAGCCTAGCGCATGCGGCGGGGCTCTCGCCCGACGGCCGATACCTCACCATCGCCAACACTACGGTTCCAAGAGAACCGCGGGGTATCTTTTTTGTGCCGACATCCGGCGGTGAGACCAGGGAGGTGATGCACGTCAATTCCCCGCAACTGATCTACTTCCTTGGCTGGGTACCCGATGGCCGGTCCTTGCTGGCTCAAAAGGTGGTGGATAGTCGGACTGTGGAAACGTGGAAAGTACCGCTGGACGGGGGTGAGCCCGTGAAGTTGGAGGCAAAGGCGTCTGCCGGCCCGCGGCCCGGAATGAAAGTGCATCCAGATGGCAAACAGGTCGTTCTTCAGGTCCCCGTGCCTCGCAAGTCTGATGAAATCTGGGAGCTGGAAAACTTCCTCACCGCGAGCAAATGATGCTGCTCTTCGCCGCTGCCATTACGATTCCGTTAGGGCTGGACCTATACCTTCCGGCGCCGGACGACAACCCCTTGACGGCATCGAGGATCGAGTTGGGCCGGCGGTTGTACTTCGATCGCCGGCTTTCGCGCGACGGGTCGGTCTCCTGCGCGTCCTGCCACGACAAAACGCATGCGTTCTCCGATGGCCGGCAAGTCGCGGTCGGCGTGTTCGGCCGCACCGGCAAGCGCAACTCTCCGGTCCTGATCAACCGCGGTTATGGCCGATTGTTCTTTTGGGACGGACGGGTGGCGACGCTCGAAGAGCAGGTCCTCAAACCCATCGAAGATCCCAATGAGATGGACCTTCCAATCGCCGAGGCCGCCGTGCGCGTCAGCCTTGCGCCCGGCGAGATCTCGCGCGCGCTCGCCAGCTTCGTCCGATCAATCCTTTCGGGCGATTCTGCGTTCGATCGCTACATCAACGGCGACCGGACCGCCCTCACGCCCGAGCAGCAGGTAGGATTGCAACTCTTCCGCGGCAAGGCCAATTGCACTGCTTGCCATGTCGGGCCGAACTTTACCGACGAGAGTTTGCATAACACAGGGGTAGCATGGCATGACGGTCACTTCAGCGATGCCGGCGCAGGCCAGGGCAATTTCAAGACGCCCACGCTCCGTGAGATCGCCCGCACCGCGCCCTACGTGCATGACGGCAGTCTCGCAACACTGGAAGAGGTGATCAGGTACTACGATCGCGGCGGCAATCAAAGTCCAGGGCTCGATGCCGAGATTCGGCCCCTGCGCCTTACATCTGTCGAAAAGCGAGCTCTTATCGCGTTCCTCCGCAGTTTGAACGGGACAAGCCTCGAGCCAGGTGAGTAAGCGCGTGCCGCGGGATGAGCAGCGTCGAAGTGCCCCAATCCGCTGCGGGCAAGCCAGCCCTGTCTTGATTCTGTCCTCCACTCACGCCTGCCCAGGGTGGGAGATAAGGATTGATGCTGTTGTTGGCCTCCGTTGGATTGACGATTCCTCTGGGACTTGACCTCTACCCTCCCGTCCCGGAACGCGTACGGCGACTGTGTCATCGGGATGGAGCGTTTGGAGCCTATCACCGGCGTGTCCGTGCTTCACGGCAACTTCTGGAGGGCGGCGAGAAGGGAGAGAAGGAAGTCAAGGAAACGGGTGAGCCGGTTGGCGGGGGCGGCGGGTTGCGGGATGACCGAACCAATCCCCATCCACACGCCGCCTTTCTGAACCTTCCACCTGCCCGAATTTTCACCTGGCTCTCCACTTTCATCCCCACTCCGGCCCGGCCCAAGCACGAACCGCCCGCCACAAACGCATGATTCACGCCGCAACACCATGCTCAAGTAGGCTCCGCTCGCGGTTTTCGCGGGAACCACCCAAGCCGGGAAACATTCTCCCCACGCCGCTCGTCATACACTTCATCATGGCCTTCCGGGAGATCGGCAACGCCTGCCCCCTTGCTCCCCGCAACAGAATGCGCAACTATTGTTTTATGGCCCTGCCGGAGATCCTCTCGACGTTTGAAGACGCTCTCCGCCGGCGCGTTACTACCCTTGCCTCCGAGTTAGGCTCGGAACTCGCGCGTTCCGAGCGTGCGCTCAGCGAGCGGTTCAACCAGACCGCGCGCCGCCTCCGGCTTGCCGAAACGCAGGCGGAATGGCGGACTATCCTTCTCGAAGCCGCGGCCCCCTTCTGCGCCAAGGCGGAAGTCTTCTTCCCCGGCCCGGCGCTCGCGGCGCCGGCCTTCGCGGAGGTCCTCGAATCCAGAGAGACAGTGGTCACCTTGCGCGACGCTTCGCAACTCTCCGCCCCGGTTGCCGAATCCCTCGGTCCGGCGCTGAGCCCGCGCTGTTACCTGTTCCCGATTCTCGATGCCGCGGCCGTTGCGGCCATTCTCTACGCGGAGGCGCCGGCCGACCTGCTGGACCGCAACGCCCTGGAACTGCTTGCCGCCCTCGCCGCCGGGTCCCTGCCCAAAGCCCCTCCCCCTCCCGAACCCGCGGATGCCGAAAGCAAGGCGGCGGCCCGCCTGGCGCTCCAGGCGCGGCGATACGCCCGGGTGCGCGTCGCGAAAATGATTCTTTCTTCCCCACGCAGGCTCGAAAGGGGAAGACAGGACGGCAATCTTTACGTCATATTTAAAGAAGACATTGATTTAGGACGGTTGGAATTCCGCAGACAGTTTGTGGAGTGTTGCCCGTCTATGGCCGATTACTTTCATCAGGAGCTGGTGCATACCTTAGCGAAAGACGATGCAAAGGCACTCGGTTCGGAATATCCTGGGGCCACGCGCTAGAAGGGCCCTGTTGCCGGCAGCGGCGCTGCTGGCCGCGCTCGCGCCCCTTTCTGCTCAGCCTCCCACACAAGCGGGGACGAAACTCGCCCGCGGCATCCGGCTGGTCAACGACAAGTCCTACGCGCTGGCTGTTTCCACTCTCAAGGGGAGCGCGCCGCCGCTGGTCGCCGACTATGCGGCGTTCTATCTCGGCCAGGCTGAATATGAGCTGGGCCGTTATCAGGCGGCAATCACCGCGTTCCGGGAGGTCTACACCCAGCAGGTGCTTTCACCCATGGCCGCGCGCGCCGTGCTGCTTGCCGCGGCGGCGGAAAATGAGCTGAAAAACCCGAAAGATGCCATTGCGCTTCTCAAGCAACACTATAAGATTCTTCCGGCGGCGAGCGCCGAAGCGGCTCTCGCCCGGTCCTATGAAGCAGCCGGGGATTCGGTCTCGGCGGCCGTAAGCTGGCAGCGGGTCTACTATCAATACCCGAATGCCGAGGCTGCCTCCGAGGCCCAGTCTTCGCTCGTGCGCCTCAAGGAATCGATGGCCGACAAGTATCCGCCGGCCATGGGCCAGATGATCATGGCTCGCGCAAAGGCTCTGGCGGGCGCCCGGCGCTACGCCGAGGCGAAGAAAGAACTGGAATCGGCGCTGAGCCTGCTGGGCGGAGAAGAGCGTGATCAGACTCGGGTCCAGATCGGCGTGATGCAGTACCAGAACAGACAACTCGCGCCGGCTTATCAGTACTTACGAGGGTTGTCGCTCGATTCCGGCGAGGCCGACGCCGAACGCCTGTATCACACGGTCTACCTCGCCAAGCGTCTCGACCGGGAAGACGACATGAATGCGCACCTCAAGGAATTGGACCGGAAATACCCGCAGTCCCCCTGGAGGCTCGAAGCCATCATCTCGGCCGCTTACCTGTATGCTTCGCGCAACGACCAGCCGCGCTTCGAAGCGCTGTATAAGGCTTGCATCGATTCCTTTCCCGACAACCCGCAGGCCGCCTTCTGCAACTGGAAACTGACGTGGGCCAACTACCTGCGCCGGCCCGCGGATTCGACGCCTGGCTTCAAGAACCACATTACGCGCTTCCCGGATTCGGAGAAGGTTCCCGCTTCGCTCTACTTCCTCGGCCGGCTCGCGGAAGCATCCCGCGATTTGGACGCCGCCAAAACCTACTACGCCTTCCTCGAATACAACTACCCGAATCATTACTATGCGATGCTGGCGCGGCAGAAGCTGGAGACTTCGGCGATCCATCGCGCCGCGGCCTCGGCACCCGTGCAGCAGTTTCTCGACTCCGTCCCGTTCCCCCACAAACGGGCTGCCGTCACCTTCGAGGCTTCGTCTCTGACCAAACAGCGCCTCGCCCGCGCCCGCTACCTGGACGGCGCCGGACTTGCCGACCTTGCCGAGGCGGAACTGCGCTTTGCGGCCCGCAACGACGGCCAGCCGCAAGTCATCTCGATGGAACTCGCCAAGCTGCTGCAGAAGCGCGGCGCCACGGACGAGGCGCTGCGCGCCGTCAAGGCTTACGTGCCGAATTATCTGAACATCCCCATGGATGACGCTCCGCTCAGCTTCTGGCGGGTTGCCTTCCCGCTCCCCTACCGGGCCTCGGTGGAGAAATACGCGCGCCAGAAGTCTCTCGACCCCTTCGTCGTCGCCGGCCTCATCCGTCAGGAGTCGGAGTTTAACCCGAAGGCGATTTCTCCGGCCAAGGCTTATGGACTGACGCAGGTTTTGCCCTCTACCGGGCGATCCCTGAGCCGCCAGAACGGCATCCGCCGCTTCTATCCGAAGATGCTGTTTGTCCCGGACGTCAACCTGAAACTCGGCACGCACTACCTCCAGCAGTTGCTCGCCTCGCTCAACGGCAAGTGGGAGGAAACGCTCGCCTCCTACAACGCGGGACGCTCGCGGGTCATGCGCTGGCTCGATTGGGGCTCATACCAGGAGCCGGCGGAGTTTATCGAATCCATTCCGATTGCCGAGACGCGCGATTACGTCCAGATTGTCCTTCGCAATGCCAGTGTGTACCGGCGCCTTTACGAGTCAACCGGCGCTGCGTTACCTTCAAGGAATGTCAGCCCCCGCCGGACAGCCGGCCACCTCGTCCGAGATTAGAGAACGGTTCCGCTCCCGCCGTACCCATCATTTCACCGAATCCGTCATCCGCGAGATGACCCGGCTCGCCCTTCAGCACGACGCCGTCAATCTGGCGCAGGGTTTCCCCGATTTCCCCGCGCCGGCAATTTTGAAAACCGCCGCTCACGAGGCTATCGACGCCGAATTTAACCAATACTCCATCACCTGGGGCGCCAAACCCTTCCGTGATGCGATCGCCGCGAAGTACCGCAACTGGTATGGGCTGGAAGTGGATCCGGAACGGGAAATCACCGTCTGCTGCGGCGCAACCGAAGGCATGATCGCCACGCTGCTCGCCGTCACCAACCCGGGCGACGAGATCATCGTCTTCGAGCCCTACTACGAGAACTACGGACCGGACGCCGAACTCTGTTCCGCCACGCGCCGCATTGTGCCGCTGCGGCCGCCCGATTGGACTTTCGACCGGGACGAGTTGCGCCGGGCGTTCTCCGCCAAGACCAAGGCGGTGATTGTCACCAGCCCGAACAACCCCACCGGGCGGGTATTCTCACTCGAAGACCTCACCTGCATTGGACAGCTTTGCCGGGAATTCGGAGCCCTTTGCATCACTGACGAGATTTACGAGCACATCCTCTACGACGGCGCCACGCATATCCCCGTTTTGGCCGTTCCCGGGATGCGCAACCGCGCCGTGCTGGTCAACTCGATGAGCAAGACGTACTCCGTTACGGGGTGGCGCGTCGGGTGGGTGGTGGCGGCGCCCGATCTGACGGATTCCATTCGCAAGGTGCACGATTTTCTGACCGTGGGCGCCGCGCATCCCCTACAAATGGCAGGGGTAACGGCGCTGCAGCTTCCGGAGTCCTATTACGCAAAGCTTGCGCGGGAATATCAGACGCGGCGCGATCATATTCTCTCTGTTCTGGAGGAGGCGGGATTTCGGCCGTTCCGTCCCTCCGGCGCTTATTACGTCATGGCGGATATCTCGGGCTTCGGTTTCCCGAACGATACGGAGTTCGCCTTACACATGTTGCGTACGGCTAGCGTCGCGGCTGTGCCCGGATCCAGCTTCTTTTGTAATGCCGCTGACGGGAGCCAATTAATTCGCTTTTGTTTCTGCAAGAAATATGAGACATTGGAATTGGTAAGGCAGCGGTTGAAGAAACTCTTGTAGCGTACCGGTGTAGCCGGATGCGGGCTGTACGAAAGGAGGTCTTCATGATGCCCATACTCCTCTTTCCAGAGGAAATGGTGACGGAGAGCGGTTTTGGCCCGGTCGTGGAACTCAAAGAATCCACGGGTACATCTCTCCGGCTGACCATTTCCATCAATCGCATGATGGAGCAGCAGACGCTTGATCTCTCCATCTGGGGTTCTTCGGATGGCGAGGATTGGGGATCGGAACCAATCCTCCAACTGCCACACCGCTATTACTGCGGAACGTATCACCATATGCTTGATTTGTGCGGTCGGGGCCGTCTGCGTTTTTTGCGTATCGAGTACCGGCTGCGCGGATGGTGCATGGAAGCGCCGCCGCCGCTGTCTTCGTTCGAAGTTCTCGCCGAACCCGCCATGGCCGCGGCCATGATGGCTGCCGGCTAGGTCTCCTCCAAGGTCCTCCTGATAATCCGCGCGCACGCCAAGTCCCCTCCGACGGGGACTTGGTGCTTTGATGGCTCCTGTTGTGCGAGGGCCTCCAGATCGGGCTTCCAATCGCCGCGGAGAAAGCGTTCCTCCGTGATGCGGCGCATGGGAATGTAGCGGCGGAGCTGTTGTTCGAGGACGGCATCCTCGCGGAAGCCGGTGCGGGGTGGGTAGAGCAAGGGAGTGCCATGAGCCGCACACGCAGCCGCGATCCCGTAGCCGAGTTTCGAGACGACGACGTGAGAGACCTTCACGAGGTCGGCGAACTCGACCCGGCCCGGCTCGAGGAAGAGACACTCGGGCAAGCCGGCTGCCGCACGTTCGAGGACACCGTGGGGCAGTCCTCCGCGCATCCCGATCAGAATCCTCATCCGGTGGCCGGCGGGAGCCACCCCCAAATCCCGGAGTATCTCTCCGGTCTCACGCCTGCTCACGGACGCGACCAGCGGCGTCTCGGTGACCCGGGGGAAGAACTCGAAGCCCTGGCTTTGCCCGAACGGCAGACGGAGAAAGTGCCCCATCTTTCCATAGCCCTGGCGCATGGCGCCCAATAGTTCCGGAGAGTCGTCATCGCCGGCAAGGAGGGGTTCGTAGATCCAATCCCAGGTGAAGTTGCCGATGGCGATGGAAGGCACGCCCGCAAGCGCGGCGGCTTCCCCGGCGAGGAATGGGACATCCGCGACAAGCAGCGCCGCGCGCTCGTTTCTCAGGAACGAGGCCTCGTGCGCCACGATTCCGGTCCGGTTGCGGATCAACGCCCGCAGTGTGCTGCCGGTGGCCCGCGCATCGATGCGCAAGGGCCCATTCTCGACGGCTCCGGAATCGAACTCGGCGGGTTGGACGGCGACGTCCGGCGGAAACAACCGCTTGGGCGCCGCGGTTCTTACGACGATTCTTCGCCCGGGGTCCAGTTCCCGGAAGCAGCGGATGACGTGCGCCATGCGTACGGCGTGCCCGTAGCCGTGGCCGCTGATATAAAAGGCAACCGCTCGTTTCATCGGAGGCGATAGTCAATTATCATAAGAGAAGCCTTGGGACCCCATTTCAAACATCTTGTGATTAGTGTATCCGCCCTCAGTCTGCTGTGGGCGGCGGAGAAGAAATCCACAACGGCCGCGGCTCCGGCGTTCGAGACGGCGGTGAAGCCGCTGTTGAAGACGTGCGCCCCGTGCCACAACCGGCAGGCCGCCTCCGGGGGGCTGGATGTTGGGGCGTTCTCGAGCCCGTCGACGCTGGTCGATCAACGCGAGGGATGGGACCGGATCCTGAAGAAGGTCCGGAGCGGCGAGATGCCGCCCCGGGGGGTCGCGCGTCCGCCGATGAACGAGGTTGAGGCGTTCACCAGGTACCTCACCGATGAGTTTGCGCGCGCCGATAGGAACGGGAAAGCGGACCCCGGCCGGGTGACGGCGCACCGTCTCAACCGCAATGAGTATACGAACACCATCCGCGACCTGCTGGCCGTGGACTTCCGGGCTGAACGAGACTTTCCGACGGACGATTCCGGGGAGGGTTTCGACAACATCAGCGACGTGCTGACCATATCGCCGGTGCTGATGGAGAAATATCTGGATGCAGCCGAGCGGATCGCGGCGCGGGCGATAGGGGCGGACCCGCTTCCGAAGAAGCCGCTGGAGGCGCAGTATCACGCCAG
Organism: Bryobacterales bacterium; assembly: GCA_020847895.1. Lineage (GTDB taxonomy): Bacteria > Acidobacteriota > Terriglobia > Bryobacterales > Bryobacteraceae > CADEFT01. The sequence goes on along the minus strand of JADLBG010000873.1, from coordinate 2,848 downwards.
GAACAAGACCATCCGCCGGCCCGATTTCAGCACCATCGAAGCCGCGCACCGCGTGGAGTGGGACGGGGAATACCTCGTCCGCATCGGACTGCCTGGAGAGCGGGATGAGAACGCGAAACCGGTGAGCATGGGCTTCTGGATGGACGGCAAGCTTCTCCACACGCAAACGGTGGAGACCAGGCCCTCGAAACTGGTCTACTTCAATCCTTATTCGGAAGAAGAGATGAGGCTGGTGCTGCCCGAGGGCGACCATGTCTTCCGCGCGGGGTTTATCAACGATTCGTTCGCGGATAATCTTTCCGAGAAGGACGCCTACGGCAACAAGAAGAACAAATTTCTCGATTCGATCACCTTCATCGGGCCGTTTCCGGCGAAGGTGGAAAAGGCGAGCCGGAAAAAGATTCTGGTCTGCGACCCCGGCGCCGGGCCCGTCTGCGTGGAACGCATTGTCCGGACGCTCGCCCGGCGCGCCTATCGCCGCCCGGTGGCGAAAGGCGAGGTTGCGGCGCTGATGCGCTTTGTCGAGATGGCCAGGGCGGAGGGTCAAAACCCCGAGCAGGGCATCCAACTCGCCATCCAGGCGATGCTGGTCTCCCCGCGCTTCCTGTTCCGCATCGAGCACGACCCGGATCCCAACGACGCGGGCAAGGTTCACCGCGTCTCGGATGTGGAACTGGCCAGCCGGCTGAGCTATTTCCTGTGGAGTTCGATGCCCGACGACGAGTTGCTCAATCTTGCCGAGGCGGGAAAGCTGCATGCTCCCGGGGTTCTGGACGCGCAGGTGAAGCGCATGTTGGATGACCCCAAATCTTCCGCGTTCGCCGATAATTTTGCCGGGCAGTGGCTGGAGACGCGCAACCTGGACGTGGTGAAGCCGGACCCGAAGAAGTTCCCGGACTGGGGACCGGAACTGCGCGACGCCATGAAGACGGAGACGCGGCTGTTCTTCGGATGGATGCTGCGGGAGAACCGGCCGCTGGTGGAGTTCCTGGACGCGCGGTACACGTTCCTCAACGAGAGGCTGGCGAAGCATTACGGTATTACGGGAGTAAAGGGTCCGGATTTTCGGCGGGTGGAATTGAGCACCGCGGAGCGCGGGGGCATACTGAGCCAGGCGAGCGTGCTGACCGTATCGAGTTATCCGACGCGGACATCTCCGGTGATTCGCGGGAAGTACGTGCTGCAGAACATCCTCGGCGCGCCGCCGCCTCCTCCGCCGCCTGATGTTCCACAGCTTGACGAGTCGTCGATCGGCAACACGGGCTCGCTGCGGCAGCAGTTGGAGAAGCACCGCGGCAACGCGGTGTGCGCATCCTGCCACAACAAGATGGACGTTCTCGGCTTCGGTCTGGAAAACTACGATGCGATCGGGAAGTGGCGCACGATGGACGGGAAATTCCTTGTCGATTCGAGCGGCACGCTGCCGGGCGGCAAGACCTTTTCGAATCCCGCCGAGTTCCGGGTTCTGCTGCGGGACGACTTGCCGGAGTTCTCCAACTGCCTGATCGAGAAGATGCTGACCTACGCCCTGGGGCGCGGATTGCAGCGGTATGATAAGAGGACTGTCGAGGAGATCAACCGGAATCTGGCCGCCTCCGGTTACGGATTTCAATCCCTCATTCATGAGATTGTCCGCAGCCTGCCGTTCCAGTCACGGCGCGGAGAGTTGTCGAGTTCGCAGCAGACATCCAAGGCGAAGGAGATCGCGCGCAAATGATCACACGAAAAGCGCTTGCCAGACGGACCTTTCTGCGGGGCATGGGGACGGCCGTGGCGCTGCCTCTGCTCGATGCGATGACGCCCGCTTTCGCCGCCGGCCAGGTTCCCTCGAAGCCGGTGCGGATGGCGTTTGTCTACGTGCCGAACGGGATGGACTTGAGGAACTGGAATGTGACGGATGAGGGAAAACTGGGGGAACTCCCGCACATTCTGAAGCCGCTCGAACCGCTGCGCGGCAAGATCACGGTGCCCGGCAATCTGACGCACAACAACGGCCGGGCCTTGCTCGACGGAGCGGGAGATCATGGCCGCTGCTGCGGATCGTATCTTACCGGCGTGCAGCCGCGGAAGACCACGATCGACATCAAGTGCGGCATTTCGTGCGATCAGATAGTGGCCAATCACATTGGGCGGAAGACGCGGTTCCCTTCGCTCGAGGTGGGGCTCGAGGACGCGCGGCAGGCCGGGGATTGCGACTCGGGCTATTCGTGCGCTTACACGAACAATCTCGCCTGGCGGAGCGAGACGCAGCCGCTGCCGCCGATCCTGAATCCGCGCGCGCTGTTCGAGCGGCTGTTTGGGAAGGGCGTGGAACTCACACCCGAAGCGCGGGCGCGGCAGAGCAAGTACCGCCGCTCGATTCTCGACTTCGTGACCGAAGACACGCGCCAGCTGCAAGCGAATCTCGGCCCCACGGACCGGCGCAAGCTGGACGAGTACCTGTCGTCGATCCGGGAGATCGAACGGCAGCTCGAGCGGGCGGAAAAGGATACGCGGCAGATCAATCCAGGGATGGAGAAACCATATGGAATCCCCGCGGATTTTGCCGAGCACTTCAAGCTGATGACCGATATGATCACCGTCGCCTTCCGGGCGGATATGACCCGCGTGCTGACATTCCTGGTGACGCGGGAAGGGACATCGCGCGCGTATCGTGAGATCGGCATCGCGGACGGGCACCATCCGCTGACGCATCATCGCAACAATCCGGAACTGATGGACAAGGTATGCCGGATCAACCGCTATCACATGGAGCAATTCGCCGCGTGGATGGAGAAGCTCGACTCGATACCGGAAGGGGATTCGACCTTGCTCGACAATTCGATGATTGTGTACGGCGCGGGTCTGG
>JADLBG010000872.1 GCA_020847895.1 Bryobacterales bacterium | reverse complement strand
TCCGCTCGCGGCGTTTCGTGGCGCTCGTGTCAGGCCTGGGAATGACTACCCTGGCGGGAGCCGCCTACGCTCCCAACCTCGCCTGGCTGATCTTCTTCTTTGGCTTCTCCACCCTCGCCTACGCGAGTTTTTCCACCATCATCCTCACCCTCCCGGCAGATTTATACCCGCCGCCTTCGGTCGCTTCGGTCAGCGGGATGAGCGGCACGGGAGCGGGGGCGGGGACAATCGCGGCCACCTACCTCACGGGGTTAATCGCCGACCGGTACTCCTTCCAGCCGATCCTTCTGACGGCAAGCCTGGTTCCGCTGCTGGCGACGATTGCTGTGCTCACCCTCGTGCCCGCAAACTCGCCGACGGCGGACCGGACAGGTAAGCTCGGGGCGTGAACTCATAGCGCATCGGCCGCTTCCTGCCCTCAGCGCCGCGAACGTTCCTAGAGGCGCGGATCGATGCATTCGCGATCACACCGACGGTCCTATCACGCAGGCCCTTGCGGCGGGAATACTTTATCGATATTGACCGGATGTAGCAGAATGTCCACCGAGTCACTACCGATCCGTCCATCCAATGAGACGACGCCATCCGGCCGAACGCCGTAGCTCAGGGTACCAGCTTGGCCATGGTCCTTATCGCGGATTGTCCAGACGTGGTGAACGGAGTCGTCGGTCAGTTCGAACCGGCGTACGTCACCATTCGCGAACTGCACCGAAATTGCATCAATGCCATTTCGGGGGTCGCTCGCCACGCGTTTCCAGGTCACGCTGTCGCTGGCTGCCGGGGTTACGGCGTGTCCGTTCCGAACGAACGTAGTTACCTCGAATAAACCATAAACCGTGCGGCCGGAACCGAAAAACGAGAGCCTGCGTTGGATATTGGTTACGATGAGCGGTAGAGCGAGGACGCAGATGAGCACCGCCTTAGCGACATGCGAATGCCACCAGCGCTGCTGCGGCCCCGAAGGCTCAGAGGGCAATGTGCTGACGGCCCGTCCGACCAAAATGTCGAAAAGCGGCTTCAGGTAGGGCGCAAGAATGACAATGTCGAGCAGTAGGAGCGCAAGAGCGTAGGTCACTGCCCCCACTCCGTACGCCAGATCGATCACTACAACATTTAAGAGCGATCCGGCGAGCACGATACCACCCACCAGAGTCGTGCGGCGGAAGAAAAGCATCACCGCTCCGGATAGCTCGACAAGTCCGGTGAAGATCGTATAGCCCGGTGACACCGCCATGAAATCCCAGAGCACCTGGAAACGCGAGAACTGCCCGAACGGCCGCAGCATCTCGCCGGGTGTGACGTAACCGAATTGGGTCGGGATCACCTTGACAAACGCATAGCTCAACATCGCGGTGGCGACTCCGTACCGCACATAGACACGCATCCAGCGGTTGAGTGACCGGTAAGCCGCCCGGCGCCGGTCCAGAGCGGTCCAGACGGCCGCGATCACGACAGCCAGCATGAGCAGGCCGACGAGGTCAGGAATAGCAGATGCGAACCAGTCGCTCTTAAACTTTGCAGTCATCTCCTGGACGGACGGCTTGCCGCCAGTGATGATATGAACCACGAAGGCGCCAATGGAGCTTGTGGTCTGCCATTCGAAGATATCACACCGGCCCACCACTAACGCGACGGGTCGTCGCAGCGAGGTGAACCATAGATGAGGAGGAATGAAGATGGCGAGCCTGGGCAGCGAGAGAACCGCGATTGCGAATGCAAACCGGAATGCGAGGATCCTGAACAGTGTCGAACTCTCAACGGCTGCACCCTTCGGCGTGCTATGCGAACTGGGCATCGCCATATCGCGTCGTCCACTATATCAGATTGGCGCGGCGGGAACCCGTTGGGCCTTGACAGTTTGGGCCTTGACCGCGCGCCTTCCGGTGGATCAGCGGGAAGACAGCGCCGCTGCCACGGCCGCTCTCAGTGCGCCTTCGCAGGTGGCAAAGTCGACCCAACTGTAGTGATCGTCATATCCTTCTTCGACGGCCGTGTTCGTAGGGATGTAGCCCGGGGCGCACTCCCCATAGCCGAGCGTCAGAACCATCTTGTCCGCGGCGTCCCCCTGCGCCCAGAGTTGATATTGGACGAAAGCTTCCGCCGGCACGACAACGATCGCGGCGGGTCCTAGGTCTAGCGCGGGCACATCAATCGGCTGCTTTCGGGCCAGCCGCCGCAGCCAACTGATCCCAAGCGCCGCATCGAGCCGTTCGCGGCGCGGGGTTGCTGATGAGGCCAGCGTCTCGCGCATCTCCGCAAGGGAATAGCCTTTGGATTTGCGCGGCTCGAAGACCAGTTTCGCGTTGCGGAAGCTTGCTTCGCCAAGCTGCGCGCGCCGCGTGGAATGGAACGCCGCGGCCATCGCCTTGTGGAGACGCCCGGAGAGGATTGGGCGGTTGGCGGGGTTGCCGTCATTGTAATGGCCCGCCATCGTATCGCCGCTGGCCCCCGAACAGTAGATGTGGAAAGCCTCGGGAAATTCGGATTGCATGGCGCGGCGCGCCATGCCCGGAAAGTCGGCCGACACGTCGCCTTGTCCGTAATAGCTCATCGGGTGCGTCGAGTACGCGTAGAGGACAGCAACAGGCTTCGAGCCGTTCCAGAAACTGACGGCCTTGAGGGCAGAATCAATGAGCCCTTCGGGCTGGTTGCGCACATAGGCATCGCGGGTGGCGCTTGTGCGGCCGAAAGAGATCTTGCCGTCGAGGCGCACGTACCGGCGGTTGGAAGCCACCCGCTCGACAGTCGCCTGTCCGGCGCCGATTTGAGTAACCGTTTGAAACGAGGAACGGCGGATTGCCTGAGCCGCCTTGTCGATGCAGGTGCGCTCAAAGACAGGATCACAGAGCTTGTGGGGCGAACGCGCCTGGTCCAGCAGTTCCTGCGCTTCGCTGTCCGTATAGGGCGCATCGTGCGGATGCACGCAACTGAGCAGCACCCGCTCCGGCGTCGTGCCGGCGGCGGCGGCGAGTTGAGAGCGCCAAAGGTCGTAGGAGCGGTTGCGCACTTCGCACCATTCGAGTGAAGCGACGACAACCGGCTTACCGGGCCCGCGCAGCACGATGCCCCGCGCCTCGAGCGGACCGACGATGGAGCGCGCCGTGCCAGTGTAGATGGGTGATCCGATGGGAGGCGTGATGTCGGCCTGAAACGTAGCGAGTTGATAGCTGGAAGCCATCGCCGGCGCGGCGGAGGCGGCAAAAAGAAACGAGCGGCGCAGCATGTCAACGATGGTATCAGCGATCGTGGGGTTTAAGGAATCTCGTCCAATCCGCGCGCACCGAAATTCGTAAACCAGGATGAACGCATCGCCTTTGCCAGAGGTCCTGTTGGTAAAGATTGCCAGGAGAGCAAAAAAGCTGGTATCTTGGTAGTCGTTCCGGACACGGAAACCTTTGGTGAAGACGAGGGTTTCTGTAATCCCGATGTCCGAAACCTTTCTTCTGATTCGGGGCGTGGCTCAGCCTGGTAGAGCGCCTGGTTCGGGACCAGGAGGCCGGTGGTTCGAATCCACTCGCCCCGACCAAATTCCTCAAAGACTTACGGACATTCCAGTAGAAAAATCAGGGTCAACCAGGATCCGTCTTGGATCAATCGAGAACGCATGCCTCCCGAATAAACGGCGCGTTGATGGTGCTGTAATCGAAAGGCGCACCCACCGAACGACCACGTCCTGAGAGTTCAGCCGATCGTTGCTTGCGGTCGCAACGCCTCCGATCGCCACATCGTCCTGTAGCCGTGTTGGTCCGGTATTCCTGTGTCTAACAGCAGCCAGGTCGGCCACACTTTCGCCGTTAAGGCCCAGCGCCGGAATGCCTCCGTGGTTCGCTTGCCGGGCAACAGCCGCGGAAAGATCAGCCGCGCGTTTCCAGAGACGCAACCGTCACCGGGTTGCGAAGGCGGAAGGTGAGCACGGATTCGCTCGGGATGACGGCTGGTTCTCCGCGCGTTCCTAACACCACGCCTGTGCCCGCTCCAGCTCCGGCGGCAGCTCCAATGGCTGCGCCCCTTCCACCACCCGCGATCGCGCCGATGGCGGCTCCAATCCCGCTGCCAATCCCGATCTTGGTGGCATCCTTCTTCTTCGTGGCGCGTGCCGTCTGGGTGAAGGAGCCCGTGGAAACGGCCACCTGCCTGCCGTTCACATCAACCGAGGTGAGGCGAATGGAAATGTGTGCCCTGCCCTTGACCCGCCCTCCCGGATTGGAATCCGCAATGAGGCCTTCTACTTGGGCCCCTCTAGGAGCCAGCACTTTGCCGCCGGCTACCAGGGGTTCTGTCAGTGTGGCCGTGAATCTGTCCCCCGTTTGGTTACTCTTCGTAGAGAGCGTGGTGGCCGTACGGACACGGAGCACGGTTCCCGCGGGCAATGTGACCGGAGGCGGCGGCAGCGGCTTCGCCGGTATGGCGGCTGCCGTTTGCCGGCTTGGTGGTTCCGCGGGTTGTGACGCGGGAGCCTGTTCCGCGGGAATCCGTCCCGCAACAGCCTGTCCCGCGGGCTGCTGTTGCTCGGCAACCGGCTGCGCGGATCCCGCTTCCTGGGCTGCCCTCTTACCGCAGCCTGCGATCGCGAGCGCAAGAATAAGAACAACGGACCGGCGATACATAATCCCTCCGCAACGAGAACGAGCAAGAAGCATGCCAAGCGTAAGCAACGTTATCTTTCAACTATTTGCGGACGGGTTGAACAATCCCGGCAGGTAATTCTTACTCGGCCTTCGGGAACAGCTCATGACGCTTCAACTCATCGATTTGTTTAATATGCCGCTGCGTGTGGGCGCTCACCATGAGCAGCCACTGGTGCGCGTCGATGGGCCCGAAAGGCGAGTTGATTCGATAGCGCCTCAGATCGAACTTGGTCGTGCGAACGAATTCTATCGTCTTCTCGCGCTTTTGTGCGAACGCGAGGAACGCTTCGTCACGATTCTGATAAGCTTCCTTGGGCAATCCCTGTTCCGGAGACTTGGCCTTTGCCGAGCGGTCTGGCATCTGGAGCAGAATCCTCTGGTCCATGTCCGACGGATTTGGAAGCCTCACGTCGTCGCCAACCGGCTTGGTCTTTTCAAGCGCCTCTTCGAGAATTCCAAACAGAAAATCCTCCATCCGCGCCAGATGCTCCATCACCTCGAGCACGGACCACGTGGCCGAATCAGGCTTCCACGTGGATTGCTGCTGATTCAATCCCTCAGTCGCAATCACCAACTCGCGCTTCGACTCGCCCAATTGGCCAACCAGCGATTCCCGGTCCTCCTTCGGGTATTGCCCGGCGCTCGAAGCGGCAACCGTCAGTAGCAGGCCGAGAAGGCAGTGTCGCATCATTCTTCCAATGTAACGGGAAAAGCAGGATGGATGCGAACTAAACTGAGGAAATGGATTTTGCCCGCATCCGTCAGGAATACCGCGAAGAACCACTGGACGAGTCAAGTGTGGATGCGAATCCGCTCGCCCAGTTTCGTACCTGGCTACAGGAAGCCGTCGAAGCCGGCCTTCGAGAACCGAATGCCATGGCGTTGGCTACAGTCGACAAGCACGGCGCTCCCCACGTGCGGATGGTGCTGCTTAAAGGAATCGAGACGGGCACCCTCGTTTTTTACACCAACTACCTCAGCCAGAAAGGCACAGACCTTTCATCCAATCCGAAAGCCGAGATAGTTTTCTACTGGAATGAATTGGAGCGCCAGGTCCGCGTTCATGGAGTGGCGGCGAAAGTGAGTCCGGAGGACAGCGACACATATTTCCGTTCCCGTCCTCTGGCCGCCCAGGTGGGCGCGGCGGCCTCCGAGCAAAGCGCGCCACTCGCCGACCGCCGGATTCTCGTTGATCGCGTGGCTGCTTTGGAAGCCCGATACGCGGGCAAAGAAGTGCCTCGGCCGGAACATTGGGGTGGGTTTCGATTGTCTCCGGTTTGGATCGAGTTCTGGCAGGGTCGGGCGAACCGGCTACACGACCGGATCCGCTACATAAGCCAGAAGAACCGTAGTTGGCAGATCACTCGTCTGTACCCCTAACTTATTGTTGAATCATATACATATAAGTTATCTTTCAAGGTGTGTCGAAATGCCACGCCTGTCACTTTCTGATTGACACACTATGGCTGTTCTGGTAACGTCTAAGAGTTGTAGGTAGGTGTAGTCGCTCTCTCGTAGTTTTTTGCAGCAGGTTGTGTTTAGTCCCTATCCTTCTCAATGGGACTGACTCAGCTTTCTCCTGATTTTCATGAAGCAGCAATACTTCATCCTCGTTGTAGCCCATTCGTTGCATGGGCGCCTCCGCCGTATCCAGATTCCCCACCATGCGGTCTATGCCATTCTGGCGCTCGCTTTGCTTGGCTCTTTTTCCCTCTTCGGAATGGTCTCCAGCTATCTGCGGATGGTTTGGAAGGTCACCAATTATAACCACTTGCGCGCAGAGGTGGAATCTCTGCGGAGCAAGTATCAGAAACTGGAAAAGACAGCCAACCAAACCAACGAGCAATTGGCGAACCTACAGTTGTTCGCCAGTGAGGTTTCGCTCGCCTACGGCCTCAAACGGAAACTGGAGGGCCCTCCCGATATCGTTCAAGAGGGACGCCTGGTGCCCACCCTTCACGAGACTCTGGCCGAGTACGACTTCCTCAAGTCCGCCCGGATCAACCGCCACACTCGGAACACGGCCTTGTTCGTGAATCTGAGGCCTAGCCTGTGGCCTCTGCAAGGCCGCCTGCTCAGCTATTTCGGACAGCGAACAGACCCCTTCTCCGGCGACGGCGCATTCCATGCGGGTGTGGATATCTCCGCCATGATGGGAACCCCCATTCGCGCCACTGCCGACGGCACAGTGAGTTTCGTGGGCACTATGTCGGGTTACGGGCGAATCGTGATTGTGGATCACCCCGGCGGAATGCAGACATACTATGCGCACCTCTCGAGGCAGAACGTTCTCCCCGGCCAGCTGGTGCGTCTGGGCGAAATCATTGCCTACTCGGGCGCCTCAGGCCGTGTGACCACTCCTCACCTGCACTACGAAGTGCGTGATCACGGGAGTCCCATCAACCCATATAAGTTCTTGCAGAACTCGGCATTGGCAATCACGCCTGGCCGGCGGGATATGCCATTCTGAAACACAAAAACGGCGCACATGTGACAGAACAGCTTTCTCCCGAAGACATCCTCCAGGTTGGTCTTGGATTCTGGGCATCCAAGACTCTGCTCAGCACGGTCGAGATGGGGGTCTTTACCGAACTGGCAAAACACCCTGAGGACCTCTCCACCTTGCAGGCGGGTTGGGCCTGCATCCCCGTGGAGCCCGGGACTTCTTCGATGCCCTGGTAGCGCTTGGTTTTCTGCGGCGTGTCGATGGCAAATACGCCAACACCCCATCGACTGAGTTATTCCTCGATAGCCGCAAGCCAAGCTACATTGGCGGCGTTCTTGAAATGTCGAACCACCGCCTGTACGGGTTCTGGAACCATCTCACGGAAGCTCTGCGAACCGGACAGCCCCAAAATGAGATTCGCACCGGCAGTGAATCCCCGTTTGTCGCTCTCTACGCGGATCCGGCGCGTCTTAAGGAATTCCTTTCGGCGATGTCCGGCATCAGCCACGGCGCCAATGTCGCGATCTCGGAGAAGTTCCCTTGGGATAGATACCGCAGCCTCGTAGATGTGGGGACTGCGCAAGGAGACTTGCCCGTAACCGTCGCACAGCGTCACCCCCATCTTTCCTGCGCTGGTTTCGACCTGGCGGAAGTTAGTCCGGTGTTCGAAGAATACGTGGGGACCAATGGTCTCGCCGGGCGAGTCGCTTTCGTCGCGGGAGACTTTTTCAAAGACCCGCTTCCTCCTGCCGACGTCATCACGATGGCGCACATTCTTCACGATTGGGGTCTCGACGAGAAACGCATGCTCATCCGCAAGGCGTTTGATGCGTTACATCCCGGGGGCGCTTTGCTGGTCTATGACAGCATCATCGACGACGACCGCTCGAGGAATGCGTTCGGCTTGCTGATGAGCCTCAACATGTTGATCGAGACTCCCGCTGGGTTCGACTATACCGGCGCGGACTGCATGAACTGGATGCGCGAGGCTGGCTTCACCGGGACACGGGTAGAACACCTGATGGGGCCGGACTCGATGGTGGTTGGCGTCAAACCGGCCTGAGGCCAGATTACTCACTGATCCTCGACGCCGCCCGGTCTTTCCCGCACAAAACACAACACGCCGAAAATGTTTCAGCCCTTGGTATAATTAAGAAACCGTTTGTTCGGAGGTTGTTGTTTTTCGATTATGGCTAAGAAACGAATCCCTCATTCAACAGAAGCGACGATCAAGGTCCCGTCATCCGAGGCTTTGGTCGAAAGAGAGGCGCCCGCAAAGGAGAAGAAGTCTCACTCCATGCGCTCGCGCAAACTGAAACCAGCGGCTGTTGCGGAAACGCCGTCCGCCGCCAATGCCGGCGCATGGCCAAAGGCGGCTGCCAGGGAAATGTTTGCCTATCCCCACGACGAGATTGCAAGGCTTGCATATTCCTTCTGGGAGCAACGCGGCTACCAACATGGAAATGCCGTTGAGGACTGGCTGCGCGCCGAACGGCAGGTCCTCAACGGCGCCCGCATGTAGCAGTTCGCTCTATTTGTACTTCCGCAGAACAGCCAGTAATTTGCCCTGTATCTGCAAATCGTTCATCGGCACGACAATCGGCTGCATGCCGGCATTCGCCGGCTGCAGCCGCGCCATCCCGTTGTTCTCCCGGTAGAACCGCTTCAAAGTGGTCTCTGCGTCCTTGACCAGTGCCACCACAATGTCGCCGTTGCTCACTTCGGGCGTGCGCTCAACCAGAACATAGTCTCCATCACAAATGTGATCTTCAATCATGGATTCGCCGCGAACCTGCAGAGCGTAAAGGTCACGGTCAGATAGCAGTTCCGAAAAGTTCAGCGTTTCATTGCCCGCATAGGCTTCCACAGGCGTCCCGGCCGCGATTCTGCCCTGCACTTCAATCTCCAGCCGTGGAGACGCTTCGGGTTTTTGACGCTTGAACTCCTTTAAGTATGCCGAGGATAGTTCCAGCGAGCGGCTTTGATTGAAGCCCCGCCGGAGATATTGCTTCGTCTCGAGTGTCTGGATATGCTTGTGCACTGTGGCCAGGGAAGCCAGTTGCAGCCCCGCGGCTATTTCTTCATAGCTGGGACAATATCCGTGTTCCTCCACGAATCCTGCGATGAAATCCAGGACTTCTTTTTGCCTTCGAGTAAGGGCCATGTCCCTATTGTTGGCGAACAAAAAGGGAAAGTCAAGACATTCTTTTTTCCCTCCCCCGAAACTGTATACTTCTCTCATATGGACTCACCTTCCACCCCCTCGATTCCACTTGCCCCTGTGAGCCGCCGGTGAGCTTTTTCCTTTCTACCCTGCTCCTCTTGCCCTCCCAGTTAATCGCGGCTACTCCAGCCGAGCTGACGGATCACCTGTTTTCCCGTTTTCACAAACCCGACTCTCCCGGTTGTGCCGTGGGCGTCTCGCAGGACGGAAAGGTGGTCCATCAAAGGGGCTACGGCATGGCCAATCTTGAACTCTCCGTCCCCATTTCCCGCGACACGATGTTCTATCTGGGTTCCACCTCGAAGGAATACACGGCCATGGCGGTCCTCCTGCTCGCCGGTCAAGGCGCATTGAAACTCGATGACCCCATCCGCAAGTGGCTGCCCCAACTTCCCTCCTACATGCAGCCGGTCACGGTGCGCCACCTGCTCGAACACTCCAGCGGCATCCGCGACTATATCGGCCTCTGGACATTGAGCGCCCCGCCCGAAGACGCCGCCCTCACCGATCAACAAGTGTGGGATATCATCCTCCGCCAGAAAGCTCTCAATTTCCGGCCGGGAGACGAATTCCTCTATAGTAATTCGAATTACTTCTTGCTGGCGCACATCTTGCGGCCGGTTGCGTTTCGCATGCTCCCGGATTTCGCCCGGGAGCGGATCTTCGCTCCTCTCGGCCTTCGCGGCACGCTCTACTACACCGACCGGTTCGCGCTGCTCCCACATCGCGCCACGGGTTACACCATGGGCAAGACCGGCGCATACCGCATCAACAGCACAACGCTCGATGTGGCCGGCGACGGCGGGGTGTTCACGAACATCGAAGACGCCTTGAAATGGATCGGGGTGATTGCGCAGCCGCCGCAGCCCTATGCGGCGGCTGTCTCCCAAATGTTGACGAGAGCCGTTCTCAACAGCGGCGACACGGCGGAGTATGGCCGCGGACTCATGCTGAAAAGGCATCATGGCCTCGATATGGTGAGCCATGTCGGCGGTCTTCGCGGATACCGCAGCGAACTGCTTTGGATCCCGTCGAAAAAACTCGGCGTCGCCTGCTTGTGCAACACGAGCGATGCCGACCCCGGCCGCCTGGCCCGCAGTGTGGCCGATGCCTGGATGGGCCCCGTCGCCGAACCCGCGCATCCGAAGGTAACACCGGCTGAGCTTCGGCGCAAGACCGGAGTATTCCGCGACAGGAATTCCGGAGACTACCTGCAAATCGTCTACGGCGGCGGGCGATTCCTGGCTTTGTTTCAGGGCTTTCAGATCGATTTATGGCCCGAGACTCCGATGCGATTCCGCGCCGAGTCTCCGCTTTCCTTCGAAATTGAATTTGAAAAAATCGGAGATCGCGATGAGCCCCGATTCCTTCGTGTCGAATCGGAATCGCACAGGCGCGTGGATTACGAGCGCGTTACTCTCGATCGCAGAAGGGCCGCGGACCTTCCTTCCTTCGAGGGCGACTACTACTGCGAGGAGGCGCAGTCGCGAATGACGGTACGCATCGTAGATGGGATGTTGAATTTGGAACAGCATGAAGAGCAGATCGGCGTGCTGGAGCCGATGCAGCCAGATCGATATCGGTCGGCCACCCTCAACCTCCATTTCCACCGCGATTCGTCCGGAAAAGTCTATGGATTCCTCCTCAATACGGGACGCGTGCGAGGACTCGAGTATGTCCGCGTAAAACCCGGCGCTTGAGCGGCTTCAGCAAGTCCGCTTCACCGCGCGCCATCGGCCCCTTCTATTCTCTTGAGGGTTCTTTCATGACCCATTGCAACCCTGCCACCACAATCCCCGGCGGCCCCACCAGCGTCGGCAATAACCTCTCAGGCTTTCCTCTGGATCTTCCCACCGCGGTCGGGCGCGATCTGCCACTCGTGTTTCCGCCTACCGCGCCTGGCAGTGGATTCGCTGGAAGATGGACAGCAGGTCAGGATCAAAATGTTTCGGGCTCGTCCGCCCATCTCCCCGCTACATGATTTCGCAACTGCGTTCGTGCGAGAGACTCTCCTTGTAGGGGCGGAGGCTCCGCAAGGCATCATAAGTATCACCAATCGCCAGTATCACCAATCGCCGCCACGCGGGGCGCTACAGAGTCAAGTTGCAGACTCGCCGCCGCGACGCCGTGAATCACTACCTGCCCCTGCCATCGTCTGCCTTATCGGCAGGAAGGGATCTTAGTGGCCATTCCGGCCCATCCGGCCGCCTTCCAGCCCTGGCAGTCGTGGAACTTGTCTGCTAACCGGCGCGTCCCTATAATTAGCCGTTAGACGTGGTTAACGTTTCCCTCTCATGCAGTCGATGGGAATACTGGAAGGCGCAATAGAGACCAGGTGATGTGATGGATATCATCGGCGATCGCAAGTTCGTGGAAATCCCCGGCGGAAAGCAGCATGAGCTTCCTCCCCTTCTCGTCCACCGTTCTCTCCACTTCCGGAGACTCGACAAACTGATGGACATGGCTGCCGGTATTGTCGAAAGCGAGGATATGCTTGCTCCTTCTCCGCTCCCGGAGGACAGGCTTGCCCTCGACCAGCGCAAGATGGACCTAGCCATCCACCTCGTCGAGAACTATCAGGGCTTGGTTCTGCACTGGCGTTGGGGCGACGATATCCTCGAATGGATCCGCCAGTGCGAGATCACCTTCGAATCACGCCAGGATCTGCGCCACCTGCTCCACGGCGACGTGTGGCCTCATGCCGGCCGCAGCAGCTTTGTACAGCTACTCGAAGATAAGGATGTGCCCACGGATGGCATCCATATGGAAAGCGCAGTCGGGCTCCGCCTCACCTTTCGCCAGCCCCCGCCCATCTCCTGCTTCTCCAACCAGTTCCTGTTCTATTTGAAGGACTCCGTCGGCAATTCCGCCTATCAGGCTTGGGCCAGCAAGAACCCCGCGCCGGTCAGTTCCCTACCCCCGGAGCGCTTCACTCTGCAAGTGCTGGAAATGTGACGCCGGCGGAATCGCCTATCTCTTCGGGTAACGAAGCAGCCGCGCCCGCGGTGTGGGGAACGTCTTCGACATGTGGTCATGCCAGGTGAGGTGCTCTTCGTCCACCAAGCCCCAAAGCAAGCCCAGCCCCCCGGCGACCAGACTGATGAAAGAACCCAAAAGCCGCTGCAATCGCTGTCCGCGATGCGGAATCACCCCATCAAAGGAGATCAGGCGCAGCCCGGACCACCGCATCCCCACGCTGTCCGTCCCCGCCAGGCACCACAGCAGCCGGTAGAGGACCAGGGTTGCGAAGGCCATGAAACCATAGAGCGGAAGTGTGGTCTTGTTCAGCACCACCTTCGCCCCCGCCAGATGGAAAATGATGAGGAAGATGCCCAGGCTGATCAGCATCATACTTCCGTCGAGCATCGCCGCCATCATCCGGTGAACCGGCAGCGCCACCGGGGCGTCGCAATAGATCGATGAGTCGGCGGGTACATAGTCCGGTTGGGCTGCCGGAAATGCCAGGCGCTGCTGACCCTGATCGCGCGCGCTGACCGTGCGTGAGCCCGGCAACGGCCCTCCGCCACCGGTCTCTCTGCGACCCGCCTCCCGGCGGCCGGAACCACCCGGCAGTTCCACCACACGCAACCGTTCACGAGAAGGCCCCGCAGAAAGAGGAAAGAGAGACTCCTGACGCAGTGCGGGCGCCGGCGCCTCACTTCGAACGGCCTGACGGTGCTCGGGCGTCAATGCGGGTGCAACCGATAGCCTGCTCGCGGGCACTGCTTCGCTCGCCGGCCGGGGCGAAGCCAAATAGAGCCTCCGCCCGCATCGCACACAGCGGTGATCATGCTCCGTGTTTCCTGCTCCGCAATAGCGGCAATTCATAGTGCGTCCCGTCGCGAGAAGGTAGGCTTGCTTTGCGCGTAACCACCATGCTAGGGTTGCGGGTTGAAGCGCGCTCGCCGACCTTTCGAGTACCCCTCATTTTGTAGTAACACAGTTCGCTCAATTTGTCACTTCATTTTTTTCTGTAACTTGTTGTTTTATTTCTGTACTAACTTTGCTCGCGCTCAAGCCCCTGGTCCCGGAGCCCCTCCCTTCCAACGCCCGATATCCCGCACTTCAGTCTCCACTACTCAAAACGCCTCCTCCCGCACGGTTCGCCCGGGGGCGCCGGAACCAGACGAGATCTTCGTCTCTGCCATTACCCAAGAGCGTGAAGGCTCGGTCTACAAACTCCGGGGCAAGGTCCGGCTGGAAACCCGGGAAGCGCTTCTCGAAGCCGATGAGGTCGACTACGATGAGGACACCGGCGACTCGGAGGCCCGCGGCAGCGTCCACTTTAAACACTTCGCCGGAAACGAAGAACTGTGGTGCGACCGTGCCATCTACAACTTGAACGAGGAGACCGGAAAGTTCTACAACGTACGGGGAACATCACCGGCGAAAATAGACCCTCGCCCGGGCATTCTCCAGACGACAAACCCTTTTACTTTTCAAGGAAATTGGGCGGAACGTCTCAAGGATCGCTACATCCTCTATGACGGCTTCATCACAAACTGCAAACTCCCCGATCCCATCTGGACCCTCCGCGCCCCCAAATTCGACATTATCCCCAACGACCGGGCGCTTGCCTACAAAGCCTGGTTCAAGGTCCGGTGGCTACCTTTGTTCTACACACCGATGTTTTATAAGAGTCTCCAGAAGCGCCCCCGCCGCAGTGGTCTGCTCACGCCGAACATCGGGAACTCCTCGCGCCGCGGGAAAATGATCGGCGCGGGGTACTACTGGGCGATCAACCGCAGCTACGACCTCACCTACCGTTCCCAATTGTTCACACAGCGCGGATTTGCCCACACCATCGATTTCCGCGGCAAGCCGAGCCAGCGCTCGGACTTCAACTTCTACTTGTACGGGGTGAACGACCGTGGCTACGACCCTGGAAACGGGCAGTTGATCAAACAGGGCGGCTTCCTCATCACCATGGATGGACGGGCTGACCTGGGGCACGGATTCTACGCGCGAGGCGTGCTGAATTACCTTTCTTCATTTACTTTCCGGCAAGCCTTCACGGAAAGCTTTAACGAGGCTATCTTCTCCGAAGTCCAGTCCGTGGGATTCATCAGCAAACACTGGTCCAGTTTCGGCCTGAACTTCGTCGTCTCGCGCAAGGAGAATTTCCAGAGTCCCGCCGAAGGCGACAAAATCACCATCCGGCGGCTTCCCCAAGTGGAGTTCAACTCGCGCGACCGCCTCATCAACAGCAAGGTCCTGCCCGTCTGGGTTTCCTTCGATTCCACCGCCGGGCTGCTGCGCCGCACACAGCCTCAATTCCAGTCCCGGGCTTTCGTGCAGCGGATGGACGTCGAACCCCGCATCATGACCGCCATCCGGTGGAAGGACTTCAGCATCCTTCCCTCCTACTCCATCCGCGAAACGTACAGCGGATCGTCCATCGATCCTTCCGCGCAAACGGTCTCCGGCCAGAACATCACCCGCAGCGCCCGCGAACTGGGCATCGACATCGTGCCGCCTTCATTCTCTAAGACCTTTGACGCCCCCAAATGGATGGGAAAGAAAATGAAGCACGTCATCGAACCGCGCGCAAGTTTCCACTACGTCAGCGGCATCGACAACTTCAAAGATCTCATCCACTTCGATGAAACCGAACTGATGACCAACACAAAGGAAGCCGAAGTATCCGTCGCCAACCGTTTCTACGTCAAAAAAGAAAGCGGCGAAGTCATCGAAGCCTTCAGTTGGCAGGTCTGGCACAAGCGCTACTTCGACCCCACCTTTGGAGGAGCGCTCAATTCCGATCAGCGCAACGTCATTCTTTCCTCCGCCGAACTTTCCGGATATGCTTACTTCAACGGGCCGCGCAACTATTCCCCCATCGTTTCCGCCATGCGCGTCTCTCCCACCGGCAACGCCGGCGTCGAATGGCGCACCGATTATGACCCGCTGTTCAAGCGCTTCACCAATTCCTCCATTACCGCCGACGCCCGCATCTCGCGTTATTTCCTCTCCATCGGGCATGCCCTGGTGAAGAACGACGAAAAGCTCTCCCCCTCCTTCAACCAGTTTCGCGGGCTGTTCGGCATCGGAAACGAGAGCCGCCGCGGGTGGAACGCCGCCTTCAGCGCCTACTACGACTTCAGCCGCGGCGTGATGAACTTCGCCACCACGCAGGTCACTTACAACTCCGATTGCTGCGGCCTTTCGTTCCAGTTCCGCCGCTTCAATTTCGGCACACGAAACGAAAATCAGTTCCGCGTCGCCTTCGCCGTCGCCAACATCGGAACCTTCGGCACCCTCAAGCGCCAGGAACGGATCTTCTAAAGGAGCCTACTCCGGCCGCAATCCCAGTTTGGGCCATTCCAGCGGTTGCCGGCGACTGCCGCTCCACCCGCGCCGTGAGCTTCCGGCAAGCGTGCGTGACTCGCGCTGAGCCGGCGTCGTAAATTCGGGGATGCCTTGAAAGAACTCACCAACCGCGGAACATTTCGTTACTCTACAAAGGTATGCCGGATCAACCGCTATCACATGGAGCAATTCGCCGCGTGGATGGAGAAGCTCGACTCGATACCGGAAGGGGATTCGACCTTGCTCGACAATTCGATGATTGTGTACGGCGCGGGTCTGG
>JADLBG010000871.1 GCA_020847895.1 Bryobacterales bacterium | reverse complement strand
TCCAACTCGCCGCGTGCGCCGAGGGAGCGTTTGAGGAGTTCGGGAATGACCATCGAGCCGAGGTATTCGGGGTCGAGTTCGACAAGCAGCCATTCCATTTCCGGGCGGCGGCGCGGATCGCGGTTTGCGGGTCCGGCGGGAGGCGCGCGCAATTCCCGCCGCTCACGGAAGCGCTCGCCGAAACCGGGTCCGGGACCGTCAGGGAAGACAAAGCGGGGGATCTCGAGGAGGAGGGAATCGTCAAGGAACTGTCCCGGGGGGCGGGGGCGGGAAAACGGCTCCGCCGAGATCCTCGCCTCGAGACGAGTCCTCATGGATTGCCAGGTGTCCGGCCAGGGGGCATCCTGGAAAGCGCCTTCGTCAAGGTGGAGCAGGCGGAAGTTCAGGGTCCCATTCCTGGGCGTGGCAAGGGCGATTCGGCGGAAGAATCCTTTGTAACGGCCGGAGTCGCGCCACTTCGCGTAACGGAGTTCATACGCCTTTTCATCGCCGGGGTTTTCCAAGGAGTATGGGTCCGGGAGCAATGCGGCGCAGGCGGCGGTGAGTTCCGAGTTGAAGTCGAGGCCGGCGCGGTGCAAGGCGGATTGGAGGCTGGCGCGCTTGCGTTCGGCATCGGCGCGGCTGACCTCACCGATCCAGCGGTACTGGAGGACACCGAGAGTCAGGGAAAGGCCAACCACCAGACCGATGAACAGCCAGGAAAGCACAGCCCGCCTTCGGTTGCGCACGACACGCATCAGAGTAGAGGATGCGCGCCGCGGGGCCGGAGTTACGTTAATCCTCGTCGTGCTGGGTGGCGAGGCGGCTGAGGACGTTGATGTCCTCGAGGGTTGTGACGTCGCCGGTAACCGTGTGAGTGGTGACGATTTCGCGCAGCAGGCGGCGCATGATCTTGCCGCTGCGGGTTTTCGGGAGCGACTCGGCGAAGCGAATCTCCTCGGGGCGGGCGAAGGCTCCGATTTCGTGGGCGACCCACTGGCGCAGATCCTTGCCCAGTTGGTCGTGGTCCCAATCGCCCTTCTTGAGGGTGACGAAGCAGCAGACGGCCTGACCTGTAATCTCGTGCGGCTTGCCGACGACGGCGGCTTCCGCGACAGCGGGGTGGTGCACGAGGGCGGACTCGACTTCCATGGTGGAGAGGCGGTGACCGCTGACGTTCATGACGTCATCGACGCGGCCGAGGATCCAGAAGTAGCCGTCGCTGTCGCGGCGGGCGGCGTCGCCGGTGAAGTAGATGCCGGGGATGCGGCTCCAGTACTGTTCCTTGAAGCGATCGGGATCGCCCCAGATGGTGCGCAGCATGCCTGGCCACGGGCGGCGGATGATGAGGAACCCTTCCTTGCCATCGCCCATGGGGTTGCCGTTGAAATCGACGACCTCGGGGATGATGCCGGGCATGGGGAGCGTCCCGGAACCGGGTTTGGCGGGAACGGCGCCGGGCATGGGGGCAATCATGATGGAGCCGGTTTCGGTTTGCCACCAGGTATCGACGATGGGGCAGCGGCCTTTGCCGATGACGCGGTGGTACCACTCCCAGGCGGCGGGGTTAATGGGTTCACCGACGCTGCCGAGGAGGCGGAGGCTCGAGAGGTCGTGGGAATTCGGCCAGGAATCACCCTGGCGGAGGAGCGCGCGGATCGCGGTGGGGGACGTGTAGAGGATGCTGATGCGGTATTTTTCGACGATTCGCCAAAAGCGGTCGACGGCCGGGTAGTCCGGAGCGCCTTCGTACATGACCGAGGTGGCTCCGGCGGCGAGGGGGCCATACACGGTGTAGCTGTGACCGGTGACCCAGCCGATGTCGGCGGTGCACCAATAGGTGTCTTCCTCCTTGAGGTCGAAGACCCACTTCATGGTCATGGTGGTTTGGAGAAGGTAGCCGGCGGAGGTGTGGAGGATCCCCTTCGGTTTGCCGGTGGTGCCGGAAGTGTAAAGGACGTATAGGGGGTGCTCGGCATCGAGAGGCACCGCGGGACAATCCTCGCTCGCGTCCTTGTCTATTTCATGCCACCACTGGTCGCGGCCCTCCTGCATGTGGATTTGCGAGTTGGTGCGCTTGAGGACGATGCAATCCTTGACGTTGGGGCAATCGTTGAGGGCCTGGTCGACGGCGTCCTTCAGGCGGACCTCTTTTCCGCGGCGGAAGCCGCCATCCGCGGTGATGACGAGTTGTGCCTCGAGGTCGAGGATGCGGGCTTTGAGGGCCTCGGCGGAGAAGCCTCCGAAGACAACGCTGTGGATGATGCCGAGGCGGGCGCAGGCCAGCATGGCGATGGGGAGTTCGGGAACCATCGGCATGTAGATAATGGAGCGGTCGCCCGCCTTGTAGCCGAGGCCTTTGAGAACATTGGCGAAGCGGGAGACCAGGCGGTGGAGTTCCTGGTAGCTGATCATGCGCTGATCGCCGGGTTCGCCTTCCCAGAGAATGGCGATCTTGTTCTTTCTGGGAGTGGCGAGGTGGCGGTCAAGGCAGTTGTAGCTGACATTGAACTTCCCCCCGGCGAACCATTTCACGAAGGGCGGATTCCATTCAAAGACGTGGTTCCACTTTTCGAACCAGTGCAGTTCTTTTTCGGCGAGTTCGCCCCAGAAGGCTTCGGGATGCTCCCTGGCCTTTTCGTAGAGGGCTTCATAGGCTTCCATGCTGGGGACGTTGGCCTGGGAGGAGAACTCGGGACTGGGGGGATAGATGGATTCACTCATAGGGCAAAAGGGAATTTTATCAGTGTTCGGAGGATGCGCGTGGCGCGCATCGGGATGGGGGGCGGTTTTGCAGTGGGATAATGCGACCCATGATTCGGTTGCTGCTTCTCCGTTTGCTTGCTGATCCGGCGTTTCCGCAAACCGCGAGAGTCACGGAGGCGCTGGGGAAGACTACCGGGGGCTTGCGATATCTCCCGACGGCAGGCGCCTGGCGTGGACGCAGACATTGGCGTCTCAGGGAGGACACGAAAAACCATGGACCTCGATGGGCGGTGGAGCGCCTGTTGCCGCGCCGGCGGCACGCGCTGCGGACTTTGGGGGTCCCCACGGAACTGGTGGTATACGCAGGCGAAGGACACATGTTCGTGATGGCGGGCAACCGCGTGGATTACCAGGATAGGACGGTGGCCTGGTTTCAGAAGTATCTGTCGCGGTAAGGGGCTACTTCTCGATGCGGCAGTGCGGAAGCGCGGCTCGCAGCTTTACCGCCGCCGCATCCGAGATTCCTGTTCCCTCGATATCGAGCCATTGGAGGCTCTTCATCTGAGAGAGGGTGGCGGCGGCTTCGTCATCGATGCGGGCGCACTTCCAGAGCACGAGTTTTTCGAGATGAGAGAGAGCGGCGAGTGGTTTGACGCCCTGGCTGGTGAGTCCGGTCTGGGCGATGTTCAGGTCCCTCAATTCCGACAGCGTGGACAATCTGGCCATGCCTGAGTCGGTGATTTTGGCTGCCTGAAGATTGAGGACCTGGAGTTTGCGGAGTTGTCCGATGGTCTCGAGGCCTTTGTCCGTAATGGCGGCGGACCAGAGTCCGGAGTCGGTACGCTGTGCTCCGGCGAGATCGAGTTCGGTGAGATTGGGGATGAGGCGCACGAGGTTGAGGCCGACGTCGGTGAGCTTGTTGCCGCCGATGGCGATGCGCTTCAGGTTGGGGATGGAGGTGAGGGGTTCAAAGCCGTTGTCGGTGAACAGGGAGTAGCCGGCGTCGATGGACTCGAGCGTGGGGTGATTGACGAGTTGGGCAACGCCGAGGTCGGTGACTTTGGTGCCGCGAAGATTGACAGATTTGAGATGCTTCCAATTCTTCATCACGACAAGCGCCCCGTCGCCGATTTGTTCAGCGAAGTAGAGGTTGACGTTCTCGACGGAAGGGAGCGCCTTGAGGTTCTGGAAGCCGAGGTCCGTGATGCGGGTGTGGGAGAGATCGAGGTCGCGCAGAGTAGCGAGTGTGGAGAAGGTCTTGAGATCGTCGTCGGTAATCCAGGTGGAGCGGAAGCTGAGCGCCGTGATCTCGCCTTTGGCGTTACGCGTTGCGGTCCCGCCGAGGGCGGAGGTCCACTGGTCGATGGCGATGGCAGCCGCGGCGGTGAAGCATGCCACCACGCAGAGGACGCTAACTCTTGCGGCGGTTCGGGAGTGAAGATTCCGGGTCATAGATGATCTGGCAATTGGGCAGCGATTGTTTCAACTGGTTGTACGCTTTTTCGGAGACCAGGGTGTGATACAGGTTCAGGTATCTGAGGCCGGAAATGCCGGCCAGGGTTTCGGCGCCGGCATCGGTGATGTTGGCGGTGTCAAGCCGAAGTTCCTGTATGTTCGGGAGGCCGGCTTTGAGCACGGCCATGCTCTTGTCGGAGAAGTTGGTGTAGTTGAGGTTGAGAAGGCGGAGGTTGGCGAGCCGGGCCAGCGTCGCCGCGGAGTCATCGGAGGCGCGGGTGCGGACAAGTTCGAGCTTCTTGAGGTTGGTGAGATCCGCTATGGAGGCGAGCCCCTTGTCGGTGAAGCGGCAGTAGCTGAGGTTCAGTTCCTCGAGCGAGGTGAGAGAGGTGAGGTTCGGCATGCCGGCGTCAGTCAGATCGGTGGAGGTGAGGTCGAGCGCGCGGAGGTCTTTGAGCGCGGTGAGAAGCTTCAAGCCGTCGTCGGAGATGTTGGTGTAGGCGGCGCGCAGAGAACGGAGAGAGGCAAAGGCGCTCACTTTCCCGAGCCCGGCATCATTGAGATTTGTTCCGTCCATCTCCAGATCTTCGAGTCGCGGGAGTTGGGGGAGACCGCTGCCATCAACAGGAGTGTTGTTGAGGGCGAGCCGGCGGAGGCGGGAAAGAGGGGTGAGAACGGCGAGCCCCTTGTCGCTGACGAGCGTGTGGCCAAGGTTCAGTTGCTCGAGCGAGGTGAGACGAGCGACGGATTGCATGCCGATATCGCCCGCTTCGGTGGTTTCCAGGCTGAGCTTCTTGAGGGCGGGAAGAGAGGCGAGGCCGGCCAGTTGGGCGTCGGTGACCGGGGTGCGGGAAAGGTCGATTTCGCGAAGAGCTCCTTCGGCGAATTCGGCGCGCCCTCCCATCTTCTGAACCCATTCGGCGATGGCTTTCACCGAGGAATCGGCCGGCTTGCTGTTGCGTAGAGCAGCGGAGGCGGACTGGGGGGTGGTGTCCTGGAATTCAATGCGGCAGTTGGGGTGAGACTTGCGGAAGCTGTCAATGCCGCCTCGGGAGACGCGCGTGTAGCGGAGGTCGAGATGCTGGAG
This sequence comes from Bryobacterales bacterium, assembly GCA_020847895.1. Classification (GTDB taxonomy): domain Bacteria; phylum Acidobacteriota; class Terriglobia; order Bryobacterales; family Bryobacteraceae; genus CADEFT01. Next base: position 3,392 of record JADLBG010000871.1, on the reverse strand, counting down.
ATTCTTGAGCGTAGAGAGGCGGGCGAGTCCGGTGTTGCTGATTTGGGAACGATAGAGCACCAGTTCCTCAAGATTGGGAAGCCGGACGAGCGTGTCGACGCCTTCATCGGTGATTTGCGAACCGAGCAGGTTCAGGCTTCGGAGGTTTGCGGCGCTGGACAGATAACGGATGCCGGAGTCGGTGAGTTTGGCGCCGTAGAGGTCGAGTTCTTCGAGGGCGGGGAGGTTGGCGAGATGAGGAGCGCCGCGGTCAGTGACAAGGGTGTCTCGCAGATTTAGGACCTTGAGTTTCTTGAGGCCGTCGAGGGCGGCCATGCCATCGTCGCCGAAGGAGGAGTAGTTGAGATCGAGTTTTTCGAGGTTGACGAAGGGAGCGAGACTGGGGCCCTTGACGCGGGTCTGGGTAAGGCGCAACTCGCGGATGGATGTGAGGTTCTTGAGATAAGTGAGTCCTTTGTCCTGGACGTTGATTTCGGTGAGGAAGTGGAGGCTGAAGTGAAGTTTTTCGAGCTTGGTGAGGTTGGCGAGGTTCTTCATTTCCTCGTTGGCGTCGAGGCGGCTGCCGGCGGCGGGATTGAAGCTGGGGCCGGGGAGGAGGAGTTCGCGGAGTTCGACGCAGTTGGCAAGGTATTTGAGTTCTGAGGGTTCGATGGTGGCGCCGATGAGGTCGACGGCTTCAAGGCGGAAGGGGGTAGTGGGGAGTTGATCGAGCGAGGTGAGAATGTGGGGGTTGCCGGCAATGCGGAGGCGGCCATGGCTGCGGATCACCCAGCGGGCGGCGTCGTGATCATCGGAGGATGGGGGCGCGGCGAAGGCCGTGAGCGTGAGCGTGAATAGGACAATAGAACGGCGTGCCATGAGGTGATTTCCTCATCGTATCACTGAGGAACGCGACAGTTTAGAATGAAAGGACAATGAAACAGCGCGAGGAGATCATGCTGACGGTCGCGGATCTCGAGTCCATGCCGGAGGATGACAACCGGTATGAGGTCATTGACGGAGATTTGCACGTGTCCACCGCCCCTTCGTATCACCACCAGTACTGTCTGCGCGAACTGCTGTTCAGTCTCATGACGCATTTGAAAGCTCATCCGGTTGGTGAAGCAATGTTCGGGGTGGGTATTATTTTCGACGAGTTCAACGGCGTCATTCCGGATCTTGTCTACTTTTCCAATGAACGAAAAAAGAGGATAGGCGGCGTGAAGTTGACCGGCGCGCCGGAGATTGTGGTCGAGGTGCTTTCGCCGGGGCAGAAGAACGAACAGCGCGACCGCAAGGTGAAACGGCGGTTGTATAGCGAAAATGGCGTTTCCGAGTATTGGATCATGGACCCGGAAGCGCGGACCATCGAGATTCATAAGGCATCGAAGACCGGCGGGTTCCGGTCGAAGGTGGTGCTGCATGACGGGGACCGTTTGACGACTGCTTTGCTGCCGGGCTTCCAGGCGGGCGTTGGGGCGCTGTTTGTGAAGGATTAGGGGTCTACTTCGATCTCCATGCGCAGGAGTGCTGCGCCGAAGGTTTTTCCTTGCGCGTCGATGCGCAGGGAGAGTGTTCCTCCTCCTCCCAGTGCTTCGTGCAGGAGGAAGTTGAGCGCACCGAGGTTCGGCAGTTCGTAACGGATCACTTCGCCCATCACCAGGTTGCCGAAGTGGGCTTTCACGCGTTCGGGAGTGACTTCGCGCAGGAGAACGGCGTAGTCTTCGGGCTGGTAGGCGATCACCCCGATATTGACGGTATCGCCTTTGTCGCCGGACCGGGCGTGCGCGATTTGGGATAACGGCGCTCTCATTCCACCACCTCCACGCTCGTCGTCACTTCCTCGCGGGGCAAGAGGGCGGGCCAGTAGGCCACCACTTCGCGGACAGGCGGACGGCCATCTCCGAACCCGGTGGCGGTGGGAGGGCCGTTCAATACGAGGGGGACCAGTTCGCGAGTGAAGCGATCCACGGCCTTACGGTCCATTCCGCGGACGCCCATTCGCACCTGCACCTCCGGCGGGTCGGGAGAGGGCGGGGCAGCGGGTCCATGGCAGGCGTTGACGCCGAAAAATTCGGTGTGGATCTCGTCAAAGCGCAGACCCATTTGGGAGAGGCGCTCGCGGACAATGCGGTCCGCGGCCCGCGCCTTCTCGAGGGCTTGCGGCCAGCTATAGACGAGGGTGCCGATGGCCTTGTAGCCCCAGGAATAGCTGATGGAAACCTTGAGCATCGGCGGCCGGGGTCCGCCTTGAATGCCGTGGATTCGAACGCGGTCCGTGCCGGCATCGGCGATGCGGATGGTGGTGAAATCGGCCACGCAATCGGGGGTGATGTAGTTGCGCGGGTCGCCGAGTTCGTAGAGGAGTTGTTCCTTGACCACGTCGCTGGTGACTCTGCCTCCCGTGCCGGGATGCTTGGTGACTACGAAGGAACCGTCGGGTTCGGCCTCGACGATGGGGTATCCGATGTTCGACATATCCGGTATGGATTGCCAGTCGACCTGGCAATTCCCCCCCGTGCATTGTGCTCCGCACTCGATGATGTGTCCGGCGATGGTTCCGGCGGCGAGGAGATTCCACTGGTCCGCCTGCCAGCGGAAGGCGTGGATCATGGGGGCGAGCGTGAGAGCGGTGTCGGTGCAACGGCCGGCGATGACCACGTCCGCGCCTGTGGAGAGCGCTTCGGCGACGGGGAACGCTCCGATGTAGGCATTGGCGCTGAGGATGCGGTCGCGGATGGCCGCGAGGGGCTCGCCGGTTTCCATGTTCGAAAGAGAGTGTCCTTTGTCGAGCAACTCGCCAAGCCGGTGAAATAAATCGTCTCCCAGGACCACCGCCACTTTGAGGTGAGGCGCCACCCGCCGGACTTCGCGGGCACAGGCAATGGGATTCACGCCGCCGGCGTTGGCCACTACCTTGACCCCACGCTCGCGGATGCGGTTAGCGATGCGCTGAATGAGCGGGGGAAAATCGCGCGCGTAGCCGAGGTTGGGGTCAGCCTGCTTCTGCTTCTGCACGATGGACATCGTGATCTCGGCGAGGTAGTCGAGGGCGAGATAGTCGATGGGGCCTTGCTCGACGAGGCGGACCGGAGCTTCGAGCCAGTCTCCCCAAAACCCCTGGCCGTTGGCAATGCGGATCATCGCATCACCTCGAGGGCGAGGTGTTCGCGGTGCGAGGAGTAACTGATGCAATCGAGGACAAAGGCAAGAGTGCGGCGCGTGATGAGGGGATCAAGGATGGCGTCGCAGTGTCCGCGCGAGGCGGCGAAGTGGGCGTCGAGCCAATTCTCATAGTCCGTGCGCGTCTTTGCGATGCGCTCCTCGAGTTCGGGCGGGATGGGCTCGCCCGAGGCTTTGAGTTTATCGAGTTCCGGGCCGTAGACAGCCTGGATGGCCGAATCGCCTTCCAT
>JADLBG010000870.1 GCA_020847895.1 Bryobacterales bacterium | reverse complement strand
CTCGCGGACAGTGGAGTTTCACAAGTACAAGATGATGGACGAACTGGGAGTCCATTCCTCGGCCGAACTGGTGCAATATGCCATACGGCACGGGCTGGTTTCGGTATGAACCCGTAATTTTTCGGATGCCGCGGATGCAGTGTACCGGGTTGGAATGGGATCAGGAGCCATGTGGAAACCAAACCTTCTGTTCGTTTCCAAGGCCGCCGCGGCGCTGGTAGTGACGGTGGCCGCTTTCGGGGCCGAGCCTTTAATCGAAACAAAGAAGCTAGAATCACTGGCCGTAGAGGCCCGAACGCCTGCAGAGCACGCGACTGTCTCCCGGCACTTCCTTCTTCGGGCGGAGGCGCTGGACGCCAAAGCAGCCGAGCATGAGGCCAACGTGAGGAAGCTTACGAAGTCCGCGGGAACGATGGGGCTCGGCATGGCGCCAGGGGACGGAGACAAGGACCCAATGCCTGATCCGGAGGAGACGACCTTCGAGCAGGCTCATGACAGGCGGGTTGTGAGCGGGCGTGCGGTTTTGACTTTCCAAATTCATTTTCTTCCCCACACGGACCGGCGGAGTAGCTTCGGGTACACGCCGGTCTGTTTTTTTCCGGCGCAGGTTGCAGCGACGGCGCACGGCGGCTAACGGCCGGGCGAACGCCCGACTGCGAAACAGAAAATCAAGCGGCACATCATGATTTGGACGTTCTGCGCAACGCAGATTGGTCCACGGGCTCGAGACGCTTTCCCATTTTAGGAGTGAGCTTCCATGCAGTACATCAGAAGTGTGTTTATCGCTAGCTGCGTCACCGCATTCCTGACTTGCGGCGTGAGTTCCGCGCAAATGATATCCACCGCGGATATCTGGCCGGATCCGTGGCCCAAGACGGATGGCGCGGACCGAAGGTATCCAGGCGTGAATGAGGACCGTGACCCCGATTTTGACAAGGCGGTCCCAATTCAACGGCCGGGTTTTCCCGAGACCGTGACCGTGCAGGAGCTGTCGCACCATGTTCCGCGAAAAGCGGAGAAGGAATTTGAAAAAGCCTGGAAGGCGGAAGACAAAGGCAACCACGAAGAGGCGATCCTGCGTTTCCGGAAGGCGCTTGCCATTGATCCTGAATTCCGCGCCGCGCTCAACGACCTCGGCTCGGTTTATCTGGAGGTAGAGCGGGATGATCTCGCGATCCAGGAGTTCACGAAGGCAATCGAGGTGGACCCGCATTCGTCGCGGCCGTGTTCCAACCTGGCGCTGGCTTACCTGAGGACAGGCAGGTACGGTGATTCGGAACGTACGGCTCGGCGGGCAATCGACCTCGACAGCATGAACCTACATGGGCGGCTGGTACTTGGAATGGCATTGATACTGGAGGGCCGGTACACGCAAGAGACGGAGATGCGCCTCAAAGAGGCGGCGATTGATTTCCCATGCGCGAACCTGTGGCTGGCACTGGTATGGGCGGCGAGAGGAGACGTGAAGGCGGCGAAGCGTCAAGTAGGGGTGTTTCTCACGAGCGGCGAGAAGGACGGCATGAGGCTGGCTACAGCGCTGCTGCAACACCTGGACCGGCTCGAGCAAGAAAGGCGATAGGGTGTCCCGCGGCGTCGGGGGTATGCGGCATGACACATTCGCTTGCGGCCCGAAACATGCAGAAAAGAGGGGGGAGGAGGCAATGCAACGTGGAGACGATCGTGGATGATGGTTTGGACATCCGGCGCCTGCCGAGGAGGGCTCCCGGCGGCAGCGGGTATCTCTTGTCGAAGCGGGCGAGGGAGAGAAGGGGGCGGCCGACGATGGGCGCCGTGGGGAGGAATTGAAGTGGGCGGTGCTGGATGCGCTTGCACACGACATCAGGAACGCGTTTGTTTCGATCCGGTTCACTGTGACGATTCTGCTTTCCGGGCAGCAGCCCGTCGAAGAAGAACGCGGGAAGACGCTACTGGGTAACATCGATAAGGAACTGCAACGGGTGGACCGTTGCATCGATGAGACCGTGCAGTTGTCGCGACTGGGGACCAGTGAAGTCACACTACGGAAGGAGCCTCAGGACATAGGCAGGGTGATTTCGGGGGCTCTCCAGGAAATAGCTTCGCTGTCGGGGAGCCGTGCGATCAAGCTGCGCGTCCCGGAATCGCTGCCTCGCGCGCACTGCGACAGGGCGATGATCCAGTGCGTGCTGAAGCAACTTGTGAGCAACGCCCTCAAGTACTCGCCCGCGTATTCCCCGCTCACGGTGTCGGCGGAACACACCGGAGCGGCGATTGTGGTGAGCGTGGTGGATTGCGGCCCAGGGGTGGCGGAGGACGAGAAGGATCGTATCTTCGAAATGTTTTACCGCGGACAGGCCGCGGACTCTGGTGCGCTGGGAACGGGGCTTGGTCTTGCGAGCGCGAAGATCATTGCGCGGGCACATGGGGGAGACATTTGGGTGACGGCTCCCGTGGAAGGCGGCTCTGCATTTCACGTCTCGCTACCGGTGGCGCCGGCATGAGTGCCGGCGCGGCACGCTGAGAGCGCGCGCCACGGAGGCGTGCCAGGTTCAGTCAGGGGGTTCGCCGGACAGAGCCGGGGCGGGCTCCTCTTCTTCGAGCATGCGGTAGAGGGTGGCGCGATTGATGCCGAGGATTTTCGCGGCACGGAGCTTGTTGACGCCCACGCGAGCGAGTACGGAGGACGTACTTGCGGTGGACCTGGGCGAGCGGGAGCAACTCCGAGGCAGCGCGATCGAGATCGTCGCCGATGCCGGCGGTGGTCTCGCTGGGATTCGACACTGGAAAGGCGGTAATAGAGTTGGTGGGAGTGGTCTCGGACGGGCGGGAGATGATCGAGGCGTGCCGCCGCCTTCGGCCGGACGTGGTGGTGGCGGATGTTTCCATGCCGCTGCTCAATGGGATCGACGCGGCGCGCATCCCGCGGGATGATGGGAGCAGGAGCAAGATCGTGTTTCTCACGATGCACCCGGACTTGAGCTACGCGACACGCGCGCTCGAGGCAGGGGCGTCGGGTTATGTGCTCAAACACGCGGCGTCAGATGAACTG
>JADLBG010000869.1 GCA_020847895.1 Bryobacterales bacterium | reverse complement strand
GCCCCAACTACGACGACAGCGAAGTCGAGCCCGAAGTGCTCCCCACCCGCGTTCCCAACCTCCTCATCAACGGTTCGGAAGGCATCGCCGTCGGCATGGCCACCAAAATCCCGCCCCACAACCTCACTGAGATCCTCAACGCCGCCATCCAGTTGATTCAGGACCCCGCCACCCCCCTCGGCAAGATCTTCGAACTCGCCCCCGGTCCCGATTTCCCCACCGGAGGCTTCCTCCTCGGCCGCCAGGGCATCGTCGATTACTACACCAAGGGCCGCGGCAGCCTCAAAATGCGCGCCCGCGCCGCCACCGAAAAAACCGGAAAAGACCGCGAAGCCATCATCGTCACCGAACTGCCCTACCAGGTCAACAAGGCCCGCCTCGTCGCCGACATCGCCGCCCTCGTCAACGAAAAGAAGCTCGAAGGCATCTCCGACGTCCGCGATGAGAGCGACCGCCAGGGCATGCGCGTCGTCATCGAACTCAAGCGCGGCGAACAGTCCGAGGTCGTTCTCAACAACCTCTATAAGCACACCCAGATGCAGACCAGCATGGGTGTCATCATGCTCTCCATCGTCAACGGCCAGCCCCGCGAACTGGGCATCATCGAAGTACTCAAGCGCTTCATCGACCATCGCATCGAAGTCGTCCGCCGGCGCACCGATTACCTCCTGCGCAAAGCCCGCGACCGCGAGCACATCCTCCTCGGCTTCCAGCGCGCGCTCGACCTCCTCGACGCCATCATCTCTCTCATCCGCGGTTCCAAGACCCCCAAGGACGCCCGCGAAGGCCTCGTCCAGACCTTCGAATTTTCCGAGCGCCAGGCTCAGGCCATCATCGAACTTCAACTCCAGCGCCTCACCGGCATGGAGCGCCAGAAACTTATCGATGAACTCGCCGAAATCCAGCGCAAGATCGCCGAATATGTCGAAATCCTCGGCTCTGACCGCGTCCTCCGCAACCTCATCATCAAGGAACTCAAGGAAGTCCAGAAGGACTTCGGCGATGAGCGCCGCACCCAGATCGTCGAGGATGCCGGCGACATTCGCCTCGAAGACCTCGTCCAGATGGAAGACGTCGCCGTCACCGTCACCCGCGGCGGCTATCTCAAGCGCACCGCCGTCGATACCTACCGCCGGCAAACCCGCGGCGGCAAGGGCCGCATCGGCATGGGCACCCGCGCCGAGGACGCCGTCGAGCAGTTAGTCGTCGCTTCCACCCACAGCTACCTCCTCATCTTCACCACCAAGGGGCGTGTCTACTGGCTCAAGATCTACGAAATCCCCGACGCCGGCACCACCGGCAAGGGCAAACACATCTCGAACCTCATCAACCTTCAGCCTGATGAGGCCCCCAAAGCCTTCCTCACCGTCAAGGACTTCGTCCCCGACAGGTTCATCGTCATGGTCACCCGCCACGGCGTCATCAAGAAGTGCGAACTCACCGAGTTCGACAACCCCATGTCAAGGGGAATCATCGCCGTCTCCCTCGATGAAGGCGATGAACTGATCGCGGCCCGCATCACCAACGGCCAGAACTACATCTTCCTCGGTTCTTACGAAGGCATGGCCATCCGCTTCTTCGAAGAGGAAGTTCGCCCCATGGGCCGCCCCGCCCGCGGCGTCCGCGCCATGGACCTCGCCGAAGGCGATTACCTCGTCGGCGCGGAAATCGTCGAGAAGGAAGGTCTCATCCTCTCCATCTCCGAAAACGGCTACGGTAAGCGCACCCCCATCGAGGATTACCGGCTCACCTCCCGCGGCCGCAAGGGCGTCATCAATATGAAGGTGACCAACCGCATCGGCAAGGTCATCAGCATCCTCTGCGTCACCGAGGATTCCGACCTCATGATCATCACCCAGGACGGCAAGATCATCCGCATCGAATCGGGCGAGATCCGCCAGGCAGGCCGCTCCACCCAGGGCGTCCGCCTCGTCCGCATGGAAGAGGGCGACAAGGTCGCCGCCGCCAGCGTCATCCCCGAAGCCGAATCACCCGATAACGGCGATTCGCAGGGTGACCTTCCGCTCCAGTAAGAAAACCGCTACCGGAAGCCTTCGTACAACATCAGGTCGGAGCCTGTCCTGTCGAACTTCGAGAACATCAGCCATCGGCCGTCCCGGGAAGCTGATAGGCCTAAAAAGGGCCGCTGGCGGATGTCCGAGACAACGTTTGTCCGCCCCGTGGCAATGTTGTAGAACCGCAATGAGGCGCTTCCAGCGCGGCTCCGGTCGAGCAGCGTAAGGAAGTAGATCCCCTCGGGCACGGCCTCGAACACGAGGAAATTGACGTTTTCGGCAACGAGTTTCTTCCCCTGTTGGCTAAACTCGCCGCCTCGCTTCGGAATCAGCCAGAGCCTGCCCAGATTCGCCGCGACATAACAGAGGTAATTCCCGTCGGGCGACTCCTTGGCGTGCTTGCCCTCTCCCGGGATGACCCGTATCTCTTCGCCGCCCGCAAACGGTTTCTTCCATATTTCGTACACTCCCGACCGGTCCGACGAGAAGTAAACCCACTTCCCATCCGCCGACCAGGAGGGGATGAGATCGTGTGCCGGATTCTCTGTAAGGCGTTGCGGCCGCCAGTTGTCCGGTGAAGCCACGTAGATGTCCGTGTTCGATCCCACCACGGCATCGTAAACGATGTATCTGCCGTCCGGAGACCACTTCGGCGTGCCAATGAGAATCGTTCCAGGGTGATTGAGTGGAATCGGTTGTGAGCCATCGTGCGCGGCCAGCCATAGTGCTTGAGCGCCCGTGCGCGTGGAAAAGAATACGATGCGTGTGCCGTCAGGCGAATAGGCGGCAGCCCCATCCAGCCGGGAGGACGTTATGAGAGGCTCGGCGGGCCCCGCCGCTTCCCCCGGCGCCTTGATGGGAAGTCGCCAGACATTGGATTCATCATGCGTTTCAAAGAATGCCAGCCGTCCGCCGCCCCTTGTCAGAGCGGGCCGCTCCGCCGAAGTGCCTACTCCCGGAATGGGAGTGGCTTCTCCGGACCCATCCACTGCCACTCGCCATAGGGTTGTAGTGCCTCCGCCCCATCTGGTGAAGACAACTTCCTTCTGGCCGGCAGTCCAGGCCGGGGCGAGGTCGAACGCCGCGCTCGATTCCGTCAAACGTCGCGGTTCTCCCGCGGGCACGATCCCCTGTTCAAGGTCCACGACGTAGATGCTGTGTTGACGCGAAAAGGCTAGCTTGCTCCCATCCCGGGAGAATGCCGGGTCAAGATCCGTGACATGTTCCGGCGAACCAATCAGCAGCCTGCTTTCCCCCGTATCCACAGACGTCAGGTAAAGACCGGCCGCCTTCCCCTCTTGCGCTTCATGATGCACGGCGATCCATTTGCTGTCGGCAGTCCAGGCGTTGACCGGGACGGACTTACTGCCCGGCAATGTCGAGGTTTCACCCATCTTGCGCTCGGCCCCGCCCAAAGCCGGAACCAGGTACACCTCGCCGGTTGCTTCCGGCGGATTCCAACGGACAAAGCTGATCCACCGCCCGTCCCCAGACCAGGCCGGCGCGTCGTCCGTCGCCGGATCCGAAGTGATCCTCAGCGGTTGTCCGCCGCCGACTACCATGACATAGACGTCGGTGTTGTCATTGTTCGGCCCCGCCCATGTGAATGCGATCTGGCTCCCATCCGGCGAGAAACTCGGCTGGCGTTCGTACCCGACCAGTGTAGTGAGTGGAACGACTTTGGAAGGGGGCGGATTCGAAGCTCTCTCCCGGAGATGCGCTGCTCCTGCAATGATAATGGTGGTTACGGCAAGAACCGCAATCCATCGCAGTGTCCCGCGCAGTGTCCGCCTGGGCTGGGAAGCGGCCGGTTCCACCGGACCGATGAAACGATAGCCGTGCTTGGGAACCGTTTCGATGAAATACGGAGCTTCCGTGGAATCACCCAAGGCGCGGCGGAGTTTGTTGATCGCTGTATTGAGCGAGTGCTCAAACTCGACAAAGGTGTCGGACGGCCAGACCTTCTCCCTCAGTTCCTCTCGCGTTACCACTTCGCCTTGGCGTTCGAGCAGGATTGTCAGAATATGGAACGGCTGCGCCTGCAAGGGGATTCGGACTCCATGCTTCCGCAACTCCCCCTTCGCAAGATCTATCTCGAATGCGCCGAACTGGAATCGCGAACCCCTGGCCGGCTCGTAGCCCATTCAGACCTCTGGGTCCCGATTATACTATTTCTACCGGAAGCCTTCGTACAACATCAGGTCGGAGCCTGTCTTCTCGAACTTGGAGAACATCAACCATCGGCCGTCATAAGAAGCCGACAGGCCCGTGTACAGCGACTGCCGGAAGTCCGCGACAACATTTGTCCGCCCCGTGGCAAAGTTGTAAAATCGTAATGACGCGCTTCCGAGGCGGATCCGGTCCAAATTATAAAAGTAGACCCCCTCCCGGACGACCTCGAACACGAGATAGTGGACATCTTCGGCAACGAGTTTTTTCCTCTGTGGATCAAACTCGCCGTCTCGCCGCGGAACAAGCCACAGTTTGCCGCGATCCGTAGAGACATAACAAAGGTATTTCCCGTCAGGAGATTCCTTGGCATGCTTGCCCTCACCTGGGATGACCCGTATCTCTTCGCCGCCCACAAACGGTTTCTTCCAGATCTCGAACACCCCCGACCGGTCCGAAGAGAAGTACACCCACTTCCCATCCGCCGACCAGGAGGGTATCAGATCGTTTGCCGGATTGTCTGTGAGCCTTCGTGGCTGCCAGTTGTCCGGTGAAGCCACATAGATGTCCGTGTTCGATCCCACGGCAGCGTCATAGACGATATATCTGCCGTCCGGGGACCACTTCGGCGTGCCAATGAGAATCGTTCCGGGGTGATTGAGCAGAACCGGTTTCGAGCCATCTCGCGAAGCGAGCCATAGTCTTTGGGAGCCGCTGCGATTGGAAAAGAACACAATTCTTGGCCCATCAGGAGAGTACGCCGCGGCAGCGTCCAGCCTGGAGGAGACAATCAACGGCTCGGCAGGCCCCGCGCTTTGCCCGGGAGATCTCAGTGGAATTTGCCAGATATTGGCTTGGTCATGCGTTTCGACAAATGCTAGCCGTCCGCCTCCTCTCGTCAATGCGGGCTCCGCGGCGGAAGTGCCTGTTCCGGAAATCGGGGATGCCGCTGTGGATCCATCCACTGCCACTCTCCATAGAGTTGTCGCATTTCCCTCCCATCTGGCATAGATAACTTCTTTCTGATCAGCGGTCCAGGCCGGAGCCCGATCGAACGGCACACTCGACTCCGTCAAGCGTCGCGGTTTCCCTCTCGGCTTGATTCCCTGCTCGAGGTCCACGACGTAGATGCTGTGTTGACGCGAAAACGCGAGTTTGCTGCCATCCCAGGAGAACGCCGGATCACGATCGATGATGTGTTCCGGCGATGCAATGAGCAGCCTGTTTTCCCCGGCCCCTACGGCGATTAGGTAAAGACCGGCCGGCTTCCCGTCTCGTGCCTCTTGAGGCACGGCGATCCACTTGCTATCGGCAGTCCATGCGGTCACCGGGGGGGGCCAACTGCCCGGCCTCGACAATGTCGAGGTTTCACCGATCTTGCGCTCGGCCCCTCCCAATGCCGGAACGATGTAGACATCTCCCTTCACTACCGATGGACTCCAGCGGACAAAGCTGATCCACTGGCCGTCCGGAGACCATGCTGGCGCGCCGTCCATCGCCGGATCCGATGTGATCCGCAACGGCTGTCCATTACCCACCACCATCACATAGATGTCCCTGTTGTCATTATTCGGCCCGCCCCATGTAAACGCGATCTGGCTCCCATCCGGCGAGAAACTCGGCCGGCGCTCGTCGCCGGCGAAAGTGGTAATTGGAACCACCTTCGAAGGAGCCGCACCACCGGAAACTCTCTGCCGGAAATGCAGCGCACCCGCGAGGCTCAGTGCGGAGACGGCAAGAACGGCAATCCATGGCAGTGTGCTCCGCGGCGCCTGCTTGGGCTCGGAGACCACCGGTTCCACCGTGCCGGCGAAGCGGTAGCCGCGCTTGGGCACGGTCTCAATGAACCGTGGAGCATCCGCCGAATCCCCCAACCCGCGGCGTAGCTTGTTGATCGCGGTATTGAGGGAATGCTCAAATTCGACGAAGGTGTCAGAGGGCCAGATCCTTTCCCGCAACTCCTCGCGGGGCACTACCTCGCCTTGGCGTTCAAGAAGGATTGTCAGAATATGGAACGGCTGCGCCTGCAAGGGGATTCGGACTCCATGCTTCCGCAACTCCCCCTTCGCAAGATCTACCTCGAATCCGCCGAACCGCAATCGGATTCTACTGCGCGGCACGGAACCCATTTCAGATGTCTCGGCGTTGATTATACTGCTTTGGAGAAGCTACCGTGCGGGCTTTCCGAGTTCTCTGTAGTCAACGGTGTACGGAAACAGGTTCTGGCGCGAATGTTCCACCAGCATGGCTTCGGCCTTCTTCTCGAACCGCTTCGCCTCGCGCTTGTTGCCCTCATGTCGCAACAGCCTGGCGTAACTCGTCAGAGCATGAGCCAGCGAAGGATGTCCCGATGCGTACGCCGCCTCCAGAATCTTCATAGCCCGCCCAAGCACATCGCCGGCCGCCCGATACTCGCCTTCGCCGATGTAAATGTCTGCCGCCACCAGAAGGGTCTCCCCGGCAACTGGATGGTTTCCATTCGGGGTCCCCTCGAGCATCGACAGCACCTCACGCACTGCCTGATTCGCATTCGTCAAATCTCCCTCAAGGTAATAGGCCGCTGCCAGCTTCCCCTTCACAATGGCGTGATCCAGCGGATCGGCGGGGGGAGCAACGGCATAGCGCGCATCAGCCTTCTTGAGCAGTTCGATAGCCTCCCTGTATTGACGGAGGTCAAATAGCACGGCGGCCAGGTAGTCCCGCGCTTTTGCTACCGCCGGGTGATCCGGCCCCAAGGCCGCGAGACGCGCGGAGAGCGCTTGGCGTTGGGTGGCCTCAGCCTGTGTCAGCCGGCCGGTCAAGCGGTAGACGATGCCCAGATTGGTCATGGTGGCCGTTCGTCCAACCTGATTCCCCGTAACGGATTCCCAGGCGGCGAGCGCCCTCTTCAAGCTGGACTCGGCGGCAACAAGATC
>JADLBG010000868.1 GCA_020847895.1 Bryobacterales bacterium | reverse complement strand
CCGTCATTGTTGGATACGGTGGTGTTGGTAACGTTGGTGTCCACATTGCGGACAGTAATAGACGTCTCGGGAACAACGGCGTGGGTAGCGTCGGTGACGGTACCGGAAATCGTAGCTCGTTCGCCTTGAGCGAAGACGAGATTCGCCGCGAGTGGAGACAGAAGGAGCAGAAGAAAGTGACGGAGCATGGAACCAGACCTCGCTGACTGGGTATCGATAACCCTGAACGATGCTAGTCTATAACGGCGGAAAAGGGAGGCGCAACCGGAAAAGTGCTCAAGCGCCCCCACCGCTTCAAGCGCTTAACAACTACCGCAGCGGCGAATAGTCCGTCGGGTCCAGAAATACCGTCTCCACCTTATTCACGATCTTCCCGTTTGCTTCCGATGCCGCCGCCACCTTCTTCCACTCCGTATCGCTGCGGAAGGCGTCCCACGATTTCTTCGCCGCTTCCCTGCTTTCATGCTCCAGCATATAGACCAGCGTGTTGTCCTTGAGCGGCGCGTCCTGCGGCACGCCGTACCATACGCTCTTCATCCCGTGCCGGTTGAAGATGCTGATGGTGTGTTCGCGAAAGCGCTTGTTCAGATCGCTGAGTTTCCCGTCATTCGTCGTATACGTCCGCAACTCGAATACCTTCGCCCGGGCAGCAGCGGCGGCGCGGATTTCTCCGGCCAGGAATCCGGCGGCGAAGACAGCGGACACCACCAGAAATTGCAGCATGATCGTTTTGCTCATTGGTAGATTATGGCGCATCGCGGGCGGCGGACGCACAGCAGCGAGTTTACGCAGAATCGGCCCCCGCAGCCTTTCTGCGCACCTTCTGAGTGACCTCGATCCAGCGGCAAAGCACCAGCCGCAACTCCTCGATATGGACAGGCTTGCTGATGTAGTCATCCATCCCCGCAGCCAGGCAGCGCTCGCGATCGCCGTTCATTGCCAGCGCAGTCATGGCAATGATGGGGATGCGATCGCCGGTACTCTCCAGCTTCCGAATCTCGGCCGTCGCCTCGAACCCATCCATTTCCGGCATCTGGCAGTCCATAAGAATCGCCAGGTAGGACTTCCTGCGGACTGATTCGAGCGCGTGCAGCCCGTTCAACGCAATTTCGTACCGGTAGCCCAGCTTTTCCAGCATTCGCGCGGCAACGCGTTGATTAATGCTGTTGTCCTCCACAAGCAGAATGCAGCCGCCTTCCACCGTGGCTGCCTCCTCGGAGGGAGCCTCGGGAGGAATGGCGGGCAGCAGCCCCAGGCACTGACGGATCGCGGTGAGCAACTGGTTCACGCGGAGGGGCTTTGTCAGCACGGCCTGGCATTCGGGGCCGGCTTGCTGACCGCCGGCCATCCTGCCGAACGGAAGGATGAGGATGGCGGGGATGGCTTGCACTTTGCGCAGACGCTCCAACCACGAATCGGCAATCAAGCGGCCCTCCGCCTCGCCGTCCACGATGACGGCGTCATAAGGCCGGTTGAGTTGCCGAGATCGAACCAGTTCTCCAATGGCCATGTCGGCGTGGAAGGCTGCGAACGCCAGTATTCCCCACTGCCGAAGCTGACTGGCAATGATTGTCGAGGTAAAGGAGTAGTGGCAGAGGACGAGGATTCTTTTCCCGGTGAGATCGGCGGTTTCGAGAAAAGATTCCTTTCCGGGGACGCGCCGGCAACGAAAGGTGAACCAGAACCGCGCTCCCTTGCCGGCGATGCTGCGCGCTCCGATTTCGCCGCCCATCATCTCCGTCAGCCGTTTGGCGATCGTCAATCCGAGACCGGTCCCTCCGTACTTGCGAACCAGTTCTCCGCTGCCCTGGCTGAAGGGTTGGAAGAACCGGGTCTGCTCTTCCGGAGTGAAACCTGGACCGGTGTCTACAACATCGGTGCGGATCAGGAGATCGGAATCGCTCTCCTCCTCGAGGCTGACGGCAATGAGAATGTGACCGAATTCGGTGAACTTGAGTGCGTTGCCGGCGAGATTGATGAGCACCTGCCGGAGCCGGCGGGCATCGCCGATGACTTCGAGCGGAATACGCGAGTCCAGTTCACACAGCAACTCGATGCCCTTGCCTTCCGTCATCGGACCGAGCAGTTCCAGTACATCGTCGTACGGAGACTGGAAGCGGAATGCCCTCTGTTGAAGGTCCATTTTCCCCGCTTCGAGCCGGGAAAAATCGAGCAATTCATTCATTACTTCGAGCAGAGCCCTTGTCGAGCGTACAAGCGTTTCGGTGAGTTCACGCTGTTCGGGCGTGAGACGGGTTTCCGACAGAATACGCGTCATGCCCAGCACTCCATTGATGGGGGTGCGTACCTCATGGCTGAGGTTGGCGAGAAACTCATTCTTCGCGCGCTCGGCTCGCTCCACCCGGAGGGAGGCATCGCGCAACTCCGCTTCCCGGCTCTGGGCGATCCGCCTTGCCTCGGCTGCCGAGCAGGTGAGTGAGGCTAATCCGCGCGCCAGGGCGGAGCAGAAGTACACATGGAAGGCGGCAAACACCGCGAAGAGACCAAACTGGGGCAAAGTGGGGACGTTGGGAAGCGGGAAGGTGGCAATGCTGGAGTAGAAGACCAGCCCGAAATAGGGAAGCAGAAAAGCAGGGCCGGCGCGGACCGGGAGGCTGGGTTCGCGATAGATGATAAGAACCAGCAGACCGGCAGCGAACAAGATGGCAACTTCCAGCGCTCCCCCGCCCAAAATGCCGTAAAGAGCGGCGAGCAACTGCATTCCGACGGCAATGAGGATTCTGCCTCGGCGAGTTCCGGGGCAGAGCCAGGTAGCCGCCAAACCAACAGTGCATACCACAAAGGCGGCGGCGAACATAGGAAGGAGATGCCCGAGGAAGGCCGAGGCGATCGTGAGGACAAGCGCTTGAACGATGCTCAATAATCGAAGAAATTCGTCCCCCCGCTCCTGCGCGCAATACAGATCTACTTCCCGCGCGCTTTGGACCGGAGAGACGTCTTGCCCGGATTCAAAAAGCGAATCCAAGGCGAAAGGATTCTTCATGGCAAGCGAACCTTCCCCATTTCCCGTCGTTCTCATCGAAGCCACTTTGCACCTGTCCTCCCACTGACAGTCCCGCAAAGGACCGCGAAAACCATTTCTTATCGATGCGGTATTTTCATTCTAAGTCTTGCCGAAAAGTGCGTCAAAGTCCACCGAATTCTCTACAAATTTCGCGTCCGATTCGAGGGCGGCAGGCGGCATAGCCGCTGCTATCACAGCAATTGCCTGATTCGGCTCAGGATGTTGTTCGGGCTTAGAGCATCCGCGGAAATTAGAATCGACTCCGCCCGGCCCTCGGGTTTCCAGCGGCCCGCGAAGCGGGAACAGGGCGCGCCGGCGAAAATGGTGGCCAGCCGAATTCCGGAAGCTGCCGCGGCATGCTGCCCGGCGGAATCGTAACCGCAATAGAAAGATGAGTTTGCAATGGCGGCGGCGAACGCGGAAAACGATCCTGTGAATGTCCTCGCATTGGCGAGTCCCTTCACCGCGGCGTCAACCCTGTCGGATTCCTCTTTGCTCCCGCCACGATCGACGAGAACGCCGCGTCCGGCGGCGCTGAACAGAGAAATGAGATCGCGCTCGAAGGGGCCGGCAATGCGCTTGGCGGGATTCTCACCCACACCCAGGCTCACGGTGATGTCTTCCCGGCCGGCCTGTGAGCCCGGCGCGAGGAATGGATGCGCGTCCTCCACCCCGAATGTGCGGCGCACCCACTCGCGGGTGAGTGCGGACAGCGGTTCGTTGCCGTAACCACCATAAGCGCGGCTCTCGAAGAAGTAGTAGTTCTCCTCCGCGCATACGGGAAGCAGGCCCAGTTGCGTAAGCCGCGAGTCCGGGTCAAGGACAATGGTATCAGGGCCGGAAAATGCGTCCTGCAAGGCAGGCAGGACCGCAAGCCTTCCCCCCAGCGCGCCATCGCGCGCATATGCCGCCGGCATGTGGCGAATGCGCGTGCCCGTCCGAAATAGTTCGTAGTTCTTCTCGGGGCCGGCGAAGTAGATCTCCGAGCGGGGAAAGCGCCTCATGGCCGCCGCAAGCAGGATGCTGGTGATGGCGATGTCGGCGCCCAGGGTGACGCGGGAAAGAACGAAGACCCGACTCGGATCTCGCGCGTCCCGATACTCGCGCGGTTGCCGCACGCGCCGGTAACGCTCGAGGAGATCCTGCTTCCGGTAGCGCGGCGCCGCGTAGGCGATGGCTTCGCTGAACAGCGCGGCGTAGCAATCACACAGACAGGGCTCAAAAAGGTCAGCCAGCGTCTCGACCACGGTGCGAAAAAGAGCCCGGCTGGCGCGAGTGGCCGTGGAGGGGTCTTCGCTCAACGCCAGGCGCAGCAGGGTCTCGAGCAGTTCCGAGGAATAGTCGTTGCCCCGCAGACACTGGTTGAGCAGTTCGAGCGCCAGGTCCTCAGGCGAGATACTTTCCAATGAACAGCTCCAACTTCGTCCGCGTGCCTTCGGGAATCGCCTTGCGATCGGTAATGATGGCGTGGGAGAGCGCGCTGTGACACTTGCAGGTCATGCCGGAGGGGATCTTCCCGACGGCGGCGCGCACCACGGCGGCCGCGTTCTCCGCGTTCTTCATGAGGTTCGCGATGATGT
>JADLBG010000867.1 GCA_020847895.1 Bryobacterales bacterium | reverse complement strand
TTGCCGCCTGGCGGCATGGGACGCCATTATACTCACCTTCTCGCGTCGCTGTGGCCGGCCGTGAGGGGCGTCATCGCGCGGTGGGATACTCGCAAAGCCGCATTCTAGCACCGAAGACGGGATGGTTGCTCAGGCCGCCTTCGGCAGTTCCTTGACGATTTCCGCCACGAACTGCTTGGCGTCGCCGAACAACATGAGTGTGCGGCTGTCGTAATACAGTTCGTTATCGATCCCGGCGAATCCAGGATTCATGCTGCGCTTGATCACCATGACCGTAGTGGCCTTGTCGACGTCGAGAATCGGCATGCCGTAGATAGGGCTGGTCGTGTCATGGCGGGCGGCGGGGTTCACCACGTCGTTGGCCCCGATCACGAGCGCGACGTCCGTTTCGCTGAAATCCGAGTTGATGTCCTCCATCTCATGCAGCCGCTCGTAGGAAATGTCCGCTTCGGCCAGCAGGACGTTCATGTGGCCGGGCATGCGGCCGGCCACGGGATGGATGGCGAACTGTACGTCAACCCCACGCTTCACCAGCATATCCGTCAGTTCCCGCACTTTGTGCTGCGCCTGGGCGACAGCCATGCCGTAGCCGGGAACAACAATCACTTTGTGCGCGTTGGCGAGGATGGAAGCCGCGTCTTCCGGCGTGGCGCTGCGGACAGGTTTGGCCGTGGCGGCGGCGCCGCCGCCGGCCTGCACCTGGCCGAAGGCCCCGAACAGCACGTTGGTGAAAGACCGGTTCATCGCCTTGCACATGATGACGGAAAGAATGAAGCCGCTGGCGGCGTTGAGAGCGCCGGCGATGATCAGCAGTTTATTGTTGAGCGCAAAACCCATCGCCGCCGCCGACATGCCCGCGTAGGAGTTCAACAGGGCGATGACCGTGGGCATGTCGCCGCCGCCGATCGGCAATATGAGGAGAACGCCGAACAGGAGCGACAATCCGGAAAACGTGGGAAAGGCCCACGCCGGCGCCGAGCCCTCGATGACCCACCCCGCAAGGAAGATCGCGAAGGCGAGCAGGCCGAGATTCACGATGTTTTGCCCCTTATACGTCATGGGCCGCGTGGGGACCAGTTCCTGAAGTTTCCCGAACGCCATGACGCTGGCGGTGGCGGTGAGGAACCCAAGTAATGTCTCCACTACAAGGGCTCCCATCAAAAAACCCGTTGGGGCGTGCTGATAGTATTCGGCGGTTCCCACGAGAGCGGCCGCGAGGGCGCCAAATGCGTGGGACAGCGCCGTCAGTTGCGGCAGCGCCGTCATGGGCATCAGGTAGGCCAGCGGGACGCCGATGCCCGAGCCGAGAACCAGCCCCACCGCCACCCATTCAAAGTTGACCACCTCATGCCGCAGCAGCGTTCCGATGATGGCGAACAGCATGCCGATCTGCCCGGCGTGCACGCCGCGGCGCGCCGTGGCCGGAGAGTTCAGCCACTTGATGGAGAGGATGATCGTAACCGCGGCAACCAGGTAGGAAAACTGCCAGAAGTTTTCGGTCATCTACTTCTCTTTCTTGCCTTCCTTGCGGAACATTTTCAGCATCCGGTCCGTGATGAGAAAGCCGGCGACAATATTGATGGTGGAGAACGTCACCGCCACCACGCCGAGGGCTTTGCTCAGGACCGTCGCTTCGCCGGAACCCGTGATGAGAATGGCTCCGACTACCGAGATGGCGGAGACCGCGTTGGTCAACGACATCAGCGGAGAGTGCAGCAGAGGCGAAACACGCTGCACCAGTTCCAGACCGAGAAATCCGGCAAGAATAAAGACGTAGATACTCAGCTCGATTTCCGTACTCATGCATTCACCACCGATCCGAGAAGAGCCTGCACCTTCGGATGCACCACCCTGCCCCCCTGCGTGACCAGAGTGTCGCGCACAATTTCGTCATTGCTGTCGATGTGCAACTGCTGATCCTTGACCATGTTCTTGAGAAACGCCACCAGGTTGCGGGCAT
The DNA here is from genome assembly GCA_020847895.1 of Bryobacterales bacterium. Taxonomy (GTDB): domain Bacteria; phylum Acidobacteriota; class Terriglobia; order Bryobacterales; family Bryobacteraceae; genus CADEFT01. The sequence goes on along the minus strand of JADLBG010000867.1, from coordinate 1,831 downwards.
ACATCTGGCTGGCGTGGTAGGGCACGCTCGATGGGATGTTGACCGGCCCGATGATGGTGACGCCGTGATCCACGATGGTTTCTCCAGGCTTGGTGAGTTCGCAATTGCCGCCGCGCTCGGCGGCGATGTCCACCACGACGGAACCGGGAGCCATGCCCCTCACCATCTCCTTCGTCAGCAGGATGGGAGCCTTCTTCCCGGGGACGGCGGCCGTAGTGATGACGACATCCATCTCACGCAGGGCGGCCCCCATCTGTTCCCGCTGCCCGCGGATCTGGGCTTCGGTAAGCTGGCGGGCGTAGCCGCCCTCGCCTTCGCCGCTTCCTTCTATCGTGATCTGGAGGAACTTCGCGCCCAGGCTTTCAATCTGCTCTTTCACCGCCGAGCGCACGTCATAGCCCATCACCACGGCCCCCAGCCGCCGCGCCGTGGCAATGGCCTGCAATCCCGCCACGCCCGCTCCGAGGATCAACACCCTGGTCGCGGCGATGGCGCCGGCGGCCGTCATCATCAACGGAAACATCCGCGGCAGCGCTCCGGCGGCGAGAATCACGGCCTTGTATCCGGAGATCGAGGCCATCGAGGAAAGCGCGTCCATCGATTGAGCGCGCGTGATGCGAGGGATCAACTCCACGGAAAATAGCGTCGCCCCGCTTTCGGCGAACAGCGCCGCGCGGTGCGGTTCGGAAAGCGGATCGCAGAATCCAATCACCGCGTGGCGCGCATCGAGCCCTTGCGGTTCCACCGCCCGGACGCACAGCAGAACCTGCGCTTTCTCACGGACTTCAGCGGCATTGGAGGCCCAATGAACGCCCTTCGCGTCGTACTCGGGGTCGGGAAAACCTGAGTCATAGCCGGCGCCTTTCTCAAGCCAAACTTCCGCGCCAAGCTTGCTGAGCAACTCCACCGCCTTGGGCGTCACCGCAACCCGCCGTTCGCCGGGGGCGGTTTCCTTCGCGACACCTACTATTAAAGACAAGTCTGCGGGACCTCCATCGTTCCTGCACACCTCCGGGATACGCTTCCGTGAACCGCTCCATCAGCGAAGAACGGGCACTTCCGCGCAACCTGGCGAACCGGGTTGCTGTTCCACAAAGCGCTCCCTTGGCTATCATTATGCGGCATTTCGTACGGGCGCGGGTGGGCATGGGCTTGTGGATGGATGTGTCCGGGCGGGTTCGCAGTGCTACATTGTTGGTAGCATGGCTTGCACGCCAACTCGTCTCATGAGCGTCGAGGAGTTCCGCCGTCTCCCGAAACCGGTTGGAGACTTCGACTACGAACTGCATCATGGAGAACTCGTCCAGGTGACACGGCCGAAGAAGAAGCATCATGTTGCGCGGCATCGCCTGTTGGATCTGTTGAAGCAGTTGCTCGGCAGGCAAGGTCACATCGGAATCGAGGTCGCCTTCCGGGCGGTCCCGGAGGCCGATCTGCGCGTGGCCGATGTCGCCTTTGTTGGTAGCGGCCGTTGGCGAGCGGCGGACCCGGAAGACAATCTTCACGGCGCGCCTGACCTCGTAATCGAGGTCCTTTCGCCGTCGAACACCGCGCTCGAGATGTACGACCGCGAGCAGTTCTGTCTGGAGCATGGATCCAAGGAGTTCTGGACCGTGGATCTGGGGCGGCGGCAGGTGCGCGTGGCCTCCAATGACCAGCCGGTAAAGTCCTATCGCGAAGGGAGCGAGATTCCGCTCTTGGCTTTTGGGGGCGGCGGGTTGCGGGTCAGCGACATCTTCTCTGAGGACTAACTGTACCGAACCGGCGCCTTTGTACCCGCTCAGGCAGGCTGCTAGACTCAAGCGAAGACACGGATGTCCGCTACCTCCCC
>JADLBG010000866.1 GCA_020847895.1 Bryobacterales bacterium | reverse complement strand
TCGCTCAAGTCCATCTCCGTCACCCACTTCACCCAGCTTGCCCCGTCCCATCCCGGAACAACCAGCCGCGCCGGAAATCCGTGAATCTCGGGAAGCGGAGCCCCATTCATCTCCAGCGCGACGATGGTTGCTTCGTGCATCAACTTCCGCATCGGAATCGAGCGGATGAAATCGGGAGTTTTCGCCACGCCGTTGTCAGCCCCGTTGAAATTCCCGTACTTCGCCCCCGCCCCCGCTCCGGCTCTTTTCAACAGGTCCACCATGCGCACGCCGCGCCACTCCGCGTTCCCGATGGCGCCCTTCGACCATTGCAGCCCGGGCACCTTTGGCCGGTAGTTCGCTCTGCCATTGCCCGCGCATTCAAGCGTCGCCGGTACTTTCACCTGCGGCATCTTCTTCAGATCATCCAGCGTCAAGGTCAGCGGATTGGAAACCATGCCGCCCGCCTTCAGCCGCCAGGACCCGGAGGCCACCTTCGGGCGCGGCAGGTGCTGGCGCACAAAGAAGGCATCGTTCGGAGTAATCCAGGTGTCGAAATACTCCACCGGCGTTTCCAGATCCTCGGGGAAATCATTCTGCACCAGCATCGGGCGCTTGCCGGGAAACCTCAACGGACCCTGTCCCCATCCATCGAGGGCGCTCATCCCGGCGCCCAACACTTTCATCCACTTGCGGCGCGAAAACATAGTTCTTCGATAGCGTAACACTTTGCGCGAGCCCGTCCCGGTCAACGGCCTGCTCTGTGCCATAATGACGCCTTCATGAAGTTTCGTCTCCGCGTTCTCCTCCTCCTTTTCCTGCTGTCGATCATCACCTATATTGATCGCGTCTGTATCTCCGTCGCCGGTCCGCGCATGCAGCAGGACCTCAACATCACTCCCGAGAAATGGGGGTGGGTTGTCGGCGCATTTACCCTCTCCTACGCGCTTTTTGAAATTCCCACCGGCGCCCTCGCCGACAGACTCGGCGCGCGCAGCGTGCTGACGCGCATCGTCCTGTGGTGGTCCATCTTCACTTCGCTCACCGGAGCAGTCTCGAACTTCTTCCTGCTCCTCTTCGTGCGGTTCTGTTTCGGAGCCGGCGAGGCGGGGGCGTACCCCGGAAGCACCTCCGCCGTCGCCCGCTGGTTCCCTCCCCAGGAACGCGCCCGCGCCACGAGCGTGTTTTGGATGGCCAGCCGCCTGGGCGGAGCGCTCTCTCCCATCCTCGTCGTCGTCATTCAGCAGCGGCACGGCTGGCGCGCGTCGTTCTACGTCTTCGGAATCCTCGGCATCATCTGGTGCGGCATCTGGTATTGGTGGTACCGGGACCATCCTTCTCTGAAACCCGGCATGTCCGAAAGGGAGTTGCGTGAGATCGGCGCCGGGTCGCCCGGGGAGCACACCTCCCTCCCCTGGGGCATCGCTCTCCGGCAGTGGAACTACTGGAAGATTCTGCTCATGTATCACACCTATTGCTGGGGAGGCTATTTCTATCTCTCCTGGCTGCACACGTACCTCCAACAGGGCCGCGGCTTCACCGAGAATGAAATGGCCGTCTGGTCCACCCTGCCGTTTCTCTGCGGAGCTTGCGGCAACCTGGTGGGCGGTTACGTGAGCGATCTCCTCATCAGGCATCGGGGCCTCTCCTTCGGCAGACGCGCCGTCGGAGCCGCCGGACTTGCCCTCTCCGGCATCTTCATGCTCCTCACTTCGCAGACGGACGACAAGCACCTCGCTGTCGCCTTCCTCGCCCTCGGCTATGGCAGCATGGATTGTATGCTGCCGGTTAGCTGGGCGGTGTGCATGGATGTCGGCGGAAAATTCGCCGGCGCCATCTCGGGCTCGATGAACATGGCCGGACAACTCGGCTCGTTCTTCACCTCCATCGTCTTCGGCTACGTCGTTGCCGCGACTCATAGCTACAACACCCCGCTCATCTACATGGGTGCGATGCTCCTGGTGAGCGCTTTTCTATTTACCCGCATCGACCCCACCCAGCCGCTGATCCGCGATGAAGGCGATCAGCAGAACGTGCGCCGCGCCGCATGAACTTCCAGGTTCTCGAGCACACCGCCGATATCGGCTTCCGCGCCAGGGGCTCCACGTTCGAGGAAATGTTGTCCAGCGCCGCCATGGCCCTGGTGGCCATCGCCATGGAACTTGAAGACGTTGACCCGCGCGAGCCCTACCCCATCGCCGCCCAAGGCGAGGACCGCGAAAGCCTCCTGGTGAACTGGCTCAATGAAGTTCTCTATCTCGTGGACGGCCGCCGCCTCGCCCTGCGGCGCGTGGATATACAGGAATGCAGCAAGACTGCCGCCAGCGGCATCGCCTGGGGCGAACCCCACACGGAGAAGCATCGCGCGAAACTGATAGTGAAAGGTGTCACGTACCACCAGTTGAAAGTCGAGCCAACCGCGAACGGCTGGTGGTGCGAAGTATACCTGGATATCTGAAATGGAATTACAGCGCATCGATGAATGGCGGGTGCGCATTCCGCGGGATTCCGCGCGCGGCATGCGGACCGATGTCATCGTCTACGCCAGCGCAAAGCTGCTCGAACAGATCCGCAAAGACCTTTCCCTCGAGCAGGCCGTGAACGTGGCCACCCTGCCCGGCATCGTCGGCCCGAGCCTCGCCATGCCTGACATCCATCAGGGATACGGCTTTCCCATCGGCGGTGTCGCCGCCACCGATATCCAATACGGCGTCGTCTCCCCCGGCGGCGTCGGCTTCGATATCAACTGCGGCGTGCGGCTGATGAACACCAACCTCACCCAGGAGGATGTCCGTCCGCGCATGAAGGAAATCGTCGACCAGGTCTTCCGCGACATTCCCTGCGGCACCGGCGGCAAGGGGCCCTTCGAAATCACCCACCAGGAACTGGAGCAGGTACTGATGCATGGAGCCCAGTTCGCCATCGGGAAAGGTTACGGTGAACAACGGGATTGCGAATTCACCGAGGCCAATGGCTGCCTGCCGGAAGCCGATCCGCAATTCGTCTCCGCGCGCGCCAAGGAGAGAGGCCGCCCACAACTCGGCACAGTCGGCAGCGGGAACCATTTCCTCGAGATCCAGCGCGTGGAAAGCATCCATGACCCGGAAGCCGCGCGCGCCATGGGTCTCGAGGTGGGACGCGTCGTCGTCCTGCTCCACTGCGGCTCTCGCGGCCTCGGCCATCAGGTCTGCACTGATTTCCTCGCCGAAATGGGCCCCGCCATGAAGCGCCACGGAATCACCGTGCCCGACCGCCAACTGGCTTGCGTCCCCATCCAATCGAAGGAAGGCCAGGCGTACCTGAGCGCCATGCGCTGCGCCGCGAACTTCGCCTGGGCCAACCGCCAGGCGATTCTTCATCTGTTGCGGGGCAGCCTCACCCGGCTCTTCGGTAAAGACACCCGGATTC
>JADLBG010000865.1 GCA_020847895.1 Bryobacterales bacterium | reverse complement strand
CGGGTAAGCCGGGGGGTGGATGCGATCGGGGATGAAGTACTGGAGCACAAAGGGCCGAACGTGGTGGTGGAATGCACGCCGCTGCCGCTGAAGGCGCGGGCGCGCCAGTACCGGGATGGATTCGACGTGTGGACGCCGGCGCAGCGGCGCATCGCGCCGGACATGCTCAGCCCGCGGGCGAAGACGCACAACTACCTGAACATGATTGTGGCGGAGCAGTCAGTGAAAGCTCATGATCCCGACGGGTGGGCGCTGCTGCTGGACGTCAACGGCAATCTTGCCGAGGGGATCGGGTGCAACGTGTTTGTGGTGCGCGATGGGGAGTTGTACACGCCGAGGGAGCAGTATGTTCTTCCGGGCATCAGCCGGCAGATGACGCTCGATCTGGCCCATAAGCTCGGCATTGCCGTGATCGAGGGCGACATCGACCTGTTCGACGCGGCCAACGCGGAGGAGATGTTTCTGACCTCGACGAGCCTGTGCATTGCCGGCGTGAGGCGCTTCAACGGCTCCGCGGTTGGGGACGGGCGCGCGCCGGGGCCGGTCACGCAGCGGCTGATTGATGCGTATATCGCCGAGGTGGGATGCGATTTCGTGAAGCAATACCTTGACCGGCTGAGTTGACGCCGAGTCTTGACGGACAACCCAATCCAGTCCAGGCGTAGAGCAGGATATTCGCATCGAGGAGAGTTACCGCCGCAAATCGCCTTCGGCGTACTCGAGCAGGCCTGCGACGTCATCGAAGTTCAATCCGTCCTTCCGGCCCATGGACACAGGTTCCATACGAAGGGTCCGGCGGGGTGGGCGTTGGGCAGCGGCGAGCAATCCCGGACGCAGGAGGCCATGCAGCGTTTAGGGAAACGAGGCGCCACGGACTTTGGACTCGCGCCGGGCACGCTCCATGACATCCCCGTCGAGAGTCACCGTGGTTCTGACGCATCGCAGAATCATTCAAACCTCAGAGCCTCGATGGGGTCGAGGTCGGCGGCCTTGCGAGCGGGGTAATAGCCGAAGAAGACGCCGATCGCCATGGAAAAGAGGGCTGAGCCGAAGACAGCGGTGGTGGAGATCAATTGGGGCCATTGGAAGACGCGGGAGAGGACGAACGACGCGCCAACGCCGATGAGGATGCCGAGCAGGCCGCCGGTGAGACCGAGCACGACGGACTCGATGAGGAACTGATACTGCACGTGGCGGGAACGCGCGCCGACGGCCATGCGGATGCCGATCTCGCGGGTCCGTTCGGTGACGGAAACGAGCATGATGTTCATGATGCCGATGCCGCCGACGAGGAGGGAGACGGCGGCGATTCCACCGAGCAGCATGGTCATGACTTTGGAAGCCTGCTCGGCGGTTTCGGCGACGTCGGTGAGGTTGCGGACGGTGAAGTCGTCGTCCTGGCCGGGGCGGATATTGTGGCGCTGGCGGAGGATGGCGGTGATCTCTTTTTGCGCCTCGTTGGTGGCGGAGGCGCTGACGGCGGAGAAACTGGCGGAGGGGATGTAGGTGGTGGCCAGCAATTTCTTCATCACCGTGGTGTAGGGCATGACGAGGGTGTCGTCCTGATCCTGGCCGAACTGGCTCTGACCCTTTGCCACGAGGACGCCCACGACACGGAAGGGCAGGTTGCGAACGCGGATGATCTGGCCCACGGGGTTGAGGCCGGGGAAGAGTTGATTAGCGACGGTTTGTCCGATGACTGCCACGCGGGCGGCGGTGCGGACATCGGTTTCGGTGAAGAATTCTCCGGAGGCGATGGCGCGGGCGCGGATGGAGAGGTAGCCGGCGTTGGCTCCTTCGGCGCGGGTGGTCCAGTTCTGATTTCCGAAGACGAGGGGGACGGCGGTGGAGACGGTGGGCGTGGCCGCGGCCACGGCGGGGGCCTCGCGCAAGACCGCCTCGACGTCTTCGGGAGTGAGGGTGGTGCTGGTGCCGAGGCCTCCGCGGAAGCCGCCGCTTTTCTGGCTGCCGGCCATCACCACGAGGAGATTGGTTCCCATGCCGGCGATCTGCGATTGCACCTGCTGTTGCGCGCCTTGTCCAAGGCTGACCATGGCAATGACGGAGGCGACGCCGATGATGATGCCGAGCATGGTGAGGGCGGAGCGGACTTTGTTCCGCGCCAGGGCGCGGAGAGCGATGCGAATCAGGTCGAGGATCATGACAGTGTCACCTCCATCGGTTTTTCATAGAGGCTCGAGGCGAGTTCGACGCGCGCGTCGCGCCGCTGACGGACGGGCTGATCGAGGATGACGCGGCCGTCCTTCATGACGACGATGCGCTTGGCGAACTGGGCGATGTCGGGTTCGTGCGTCACGAGGACGACGGTGTTACCCGAGTTGCGGTTGAGAAGCTGGAAGAGTTCCATGATCTCGACCGAGGTGCGGCTATCGAGGTTGCCCGTGGGCTCGTCAGCGAGGAGGAGCGACGGGTGGTTGACGAGCGCACGGGCAATGGCGACGCGCTGCTGCTGGCCGCCGGAGATCTGGTTGGGGTGGCTGTTTTCCTTTTGCGCCAAGCCGACGGCGGCGAGCGCCTGACGGCTGCGGCGATGCCGTTCCGTGACGGGAACGCCGGCATAGATGAGCGGCAGTTCCACGTTCTCAATGGCGCTGGTGCGGCTGAGGAGGTTGAAGCCCTGAAAGACGAAGCCGATCTTGCGGTTGCGGACATCCGCGCGCTGGTCTTTGCTGAGTTCGGAGACGTCGATGCCGTCGAGGTGGTAGGTACCCCGAGTGGGGTGGTCGAGGCAGCCGATGAGGTTCATGAGGGTTGATTTGCCGGAGCCGGAGGCTCCCATGATGGCGACGAACTCGCCGCGATCGACGCGGAGGGAAACGCCGCGCAAGGCGTGCACGCGAATGGCTCCGGTGTCGTAGATCTTGTGGACATTGGCCAGTTCAATGACGGGCTTGGCTTCGGCGGACATTAGCGCCTCCTTCTCATGGGATTCAACGGGTTGGCTGCGCCCTGAGACTGCGCCTGTCCCTGCGCGGCCAGGGGAACCGCAATGCGGTCACCCTGTTGGAGATCGCCGCTGACCACTTCAGTGGAAATGCCATCGGTCAGGCCGAGGCGGAGGCGAACGGGCTGGAGTGAGCCGGCGGTTTCTTTCCAAACGACAGGTGCGCGAGAGGCGCGTACGGGTTCAGAGGCCTGAGCGGCTGTTTCCTCTGGGCGGAAGCGGAGGGCGGTGTTCGGAATGAGCAGCGCGTTTTGGCGGCTATCCACCGTTGCCGTGATATTGGCGGTCATGCCCGGCTTCAATTTGAGGCCCGGGTTCTCGACATCGATGACGGCGGTATAGGTGGTGACGTTCTGCACGACTTGCGGGGCCAGGCGGACGGACGAGATCGTTCCCGTGAAGGTATCCCTGGGGAAGGCGTCCACAGTGAAGGTGGCTTTGTCGCCGGGGCGGAGTTGGCCGACATCGGCCTCGTCCACATCGGCCAGCACCTGCATGTGCGTCAGATCATTGGCGATGAGGAAGAGCGTAGGCGATTGAAGGCTGGCAGCCACGGTCTGGCCGACGTCGACGCTGCGCGATACCACGACGCCGTCAATGGGGGCTCGAATCACGGTGCGGTCGAGATTGACCTTCGCCGCGACGGCAGCCGCGTCGGCCTGCTTTACGTCGGCTTGGGCCTGTTCGAGTTGGGCGCGGGCGGAGAGGGCCTGCGCTTTTGCCTGATTGGCCTGAGCCACGGCCTGCGCCTTTTGAGCCACGGCCTGGGTAAGTGCAGCCTTTGCGGAGTCCAACTGCTGGCGGGCGACGGCCTGCGCTTCCATCAGGAGGTTCGTGCGGTTAAAGGTCACCTGCGCGTCGTTGACGACGGAGTCGGCCCGCTCGACGTTAGCCTCGGCGGCCTGCACGGCGGCATCGGCATTGGTAATTCCGCCGCGGGCCGTTTCGACGCGGGCCTGCGCGCTGTGGAGATTGGCGACGGCCTGGTTGTACTGGGCCTGGAACTGGGATGGATCGAGGCGCGCGATGACCTCGCCGGCGCGGACACGGTCATTGAAATCGGCGTGCAGTTCGGACACGG
>JADLBG010000864.1 GCA_020847895.1 Bryobacterales bacterium | reverse complement strand
GACTGGAAGTTCACACGGCAAGACCTGAAGGAGCTTCTCGCCAAGCTCGGTAAAGGCGACGCTCTACACACCCCTACCTCCTGAGCCACAATACGTCGGCGTATTTATGAAACGGTGTACTAAGCTAACAGCTTGACCTAGGCCCGCTGGAAGAACTGAAGCACGCCCTTCCACTTGCGCAAAACCAGTTCGATGACGTTGGCGGCGACGGCCGCCGCGAGAAGGCCCGGCCAAAGGCGGAGGGTGGCGGGCACTGACTTGCCGCCCGAGTGGAAGATATCGCCGGGCCGGGGCTCGAAGTTCCCTCCGGTTTGGGAGGAAACCTGTTTCAGCAGCAGTTGGTCGGAACCGTAGTCGGCCAGTTCGTCCTCGGGACGGTAAATGCCGGCTTCCGGAAACGCGGCCGATTCCACCACGGGACGAATGCGGAACAGGCCGCGGTGGTTACCAACAGCCACGCGGCCCCGGAAGACGCCTGGGGCGAGCTTCTTCATCTCCACCGGCTTCTGGAAGCCGCCCGGACCGAAGACGAACAACTCGGGCATGGGAACGGGTTCCGGAACGCCCGGCGCGAGGCGGTATTCAGCCACCAGATCTCCGTTGACGCTGTCGTAGTCGAGGCGCGCCTCGCCGGGTTGCGAATGGGGGAGCAGGTCGCGCAGAAGGTTCGCCCAAAAACGATCATAGAACTTCCATGTGACCCAGTCCGCGGCCCAGCGGGCTTTGGCGTCGGAGGTGAAAACGGCGGCGCGCCCAAGGCCGTATTGCCATCGCGCGAGCAGCGGATCGCGGCGATCCATGCTGAGGATGGTTTCGGCAGTCGGCTTGGCAATAAACTTCACATAGCCCTTCAGCGGCGGGGCGGATGCCATATCCACGCCCTCGAGGATCTCCGTATTCTTGAGAACAATGGGGACGAGGGGCTTTTCGATGGCGGTGGAGCCGGTGTGCTCCATGACGTCGCGCAGCAGGATCTGCTCGAGTCCGGATGGATCGTTCAGGAAATAGGCCTTGCCCTTGGCGAATGACGCCACTTTTTCGAGGTACGACCGGTTCACGTCCTGGCCGAGGCCGACGGTGGAGATGGTGATGCGCTCATTGGCCGCTTCCTTGGCAAGCTGGATGCTGTCGCCTTCTTCCGAGATGCCGTCGGTGAGCAGCACGATGTGCTTGAAGGTGGCGCGGACAGGCGCCGACTTGCGGTAAGCCTCGCTGAGCGCCGGCGCGATTTGAGTGCCGCCGTCCGGCGTGATGCCGGCGACCAGCCGCTTAATGGCGGCGCGGTCCTCGGCCTTGCGCACCGGCACGGCCCACTGGAAGGAGTTGTCGAAGATCAGGACGCCGACGAAGTCCACCGGGCGCAGGTTTTCGATGACCCCGATGGCCGCCTGCCGCGCCAACTCTATCTTGCGGCCTTCCATGGAGGAGGACTTGTCGATGATGAGGACCACCATCGTGCCCTCGGGTGAGCGCGGTGGAGCGAGCTTGGCCGGCAGGGATCGCTCGAGCGGATCCTCTTGCTTCTTACCCTCGACATACACGTTCTGCTCTCCGCCGATGACAAGCATCCCTCCGCCTTGCTTCACGTAGTCTTCAAGATCGGCCTTGCGTTGAGGCGGGATGGCTTCGAGATTATGGTTGTTGAAGACGATCAACTGGTATTCGGAAAGCTTGGCGGAGCGGATGCCGGGAACGGTGTCCACCTGGAACTTGCCGTTTTCGAGAACGCCGAGGAGATCTTTATCGACGCCCGGCGGGTCTTGCGAGACATAGAGAACGCGGGGGCGGCGGACCATGAGAGCCTGCTCGAAGCGAACCTCGCCCTGGTCTTCGGTGCGGATAACCGCGCTCAGGTCGATGGCGCCGGCGGCGCTGATGGCGGAGAAGACGCGGAGGGAAGTGTCGCCGGCGTCGAGATTGACGGGGTGCGCTCCGAGGGAACGGCCCTCGGCCGAGATTTCAACGACGCCGGAGGATTTGCGCGGAGAACTCACCACCAGTTCGATGGGCACCCGTTCGCCAGTGAAGGCGAAGGATGGCATGTGAAGGGATTCGATGCGAAGGCTGGGCCGGGGCCGTCCTTTGAGGGCGTAGGTGTCGACGGGAAGGCCGAGTTGCTGGGCCTGCCAAGCGGCGCGGGTGATGCTGCCGCGATTCTCCTTGCCGTCCGAGATGAGGACAATCCTGCCGACGAGCCCCGCGGGCAGGGGCGCGGAGGCTTCCCGGATGGCGGCCTCGAGATCGGTGGCGCGCCCGGCATCGCCCGAAGCTTGCTTCAGGCGCCATCCCTTCGAGTATTCATCCGGTTCGAGGGGGCGCGTGGCGCGGCCAAAGGGGATGACGCGGACCCAATGGCGGCCACGCGCGCGATCGATCTCCGTTGCCAGTTGAGATGCGCGCTCGAGGTCATCGGGCGAGACGCTGGCCGAGGTATCCACGAGAACCGCGACAGCCATCTTGGTTTCCGAGACAAGTATTTGGGGTTCGGAAAGAGCGCCGATGACAGCGGCGAGAGCAAGGGATTTCAACAGCAGCCCGATTTTCGAGGCGGCGCGCCGCCATTCGATCAGCGCGAACGCCGCCACCAGCGGCAGGAAGAGGAGAACCCACGCGCGGTCGAAGGTCATGATGCCTTCCTCCGGCCGGACGCCTGCCGCTTGAAGAGCTTCGGAACGAAGGGCCGGTCCTGGGTGTTCCGCCCGAAGAAGAACCACTCGGCGATCAGGAAAAAGGCTCCGGTGAGCGCCAGCCATTGCCAGATGTCGCGGGCGGCGGATTCGAAGCCGCCGATGGAAGCAAAGCCCGCCCGGACTGTCTTCGGCGGTTCCCAGGCCGAGTCGGCGATATCCGGCAGGCTCAACGAATAGACGAGTTCGCGATCGCCCAGGTGGACGCGAACAATTCCGGGCGTGCCCCCGAAGAAGCGAAGCACGCGGTCGCGGATGGTGAAGGGAAGCGCGGCTCCGCTTTCGCTGACCACCCGCACCTGGGAGGGGTCGTAATCAGACTCGAGAGGCACGGTGACCGTTCCCACGCTGCCGGCCTGCAGTTCCACGCGAAGGAAGATCTCCGGCGCCATCCACTTGAGGACATTCGCAAACAACAGAGGCGTGGCGAGCTCATAGCGCAGAGAGGAGCGCATGGGGTGGAAGCCGAAAACCGCGGTCTTTACTTTGCCGGGCCGGGCGAGGATGGCAGGGCCGCCTTCAACGTCGCCAATCACGATGTCGTCCGGAGAGGCGGAAAAAACCTCCGTGCTCTCGATGCGGGCGTCCTTCGTGTGGAGGCCCGCCGCCAGGATCTGTTCGGAACGCCAGCGCAGAACCACATCACGGGCCTGGGTTCGGACGGAAATAGGGGAGGACGCGGCTGGCGGCTCGATCCAAATGCTGTTTTCAGCAACGGGGACGGGAGGGCGGAAGCGGTCAAGGATAACGATGGCGGCCTTCGGATCGGGCTTATAATCCGAAGGTTTGGCGAAGATCATCTCGACGCGGCGGTTCGCGGAAAGGACGGGGCGGAGCAGGCCGGGCTCGCTCGAATAGACCACCACACGTCTTGACTCCTGAGCCGGCAACTCCAGTGTGGCCGTATTGTCGGCGGGGAGGCGGTCGACCGAATCCAAACGCGCCTCCAGCCATCCCGCCGCCTTCGTACGGAATTGGAACGTGGTACTGATGTCCGAGGCAGGAGGCAGGGAGAGGTTGCGAGTCCCGACGGGGGCGCCTCCAAAGAGGACGTAGAGCGGCACGGTCCGCGGCGTGCGGCCGTAGTTGCGGGCGGTGACGTAGATCTCCCAGAGGTCCGGGTCAGCCGGCGCGCGGCGCAGAGTGAGCTTTCGGATGCCGCAGTTTTCCACGCCGGCGGTTATCGGGAGGACGCGCAGGTTCGCAGGTAGGGGAGGGAGTTCGCCGAGGGCTTCGCGGGCCATGCGGCCGACTCCGGCGAAGACGATCTCGCCCGGACGCCGTGCTTCGAGACGGAGGGCCTGGCTGGCGAAATCGAGGCCCTGCCCCAGGTTCAAGGCGGCCGTGCCGGGTTCGAGCGCCTGGATGGCGGCGGCGAGGGTCTGGCGGTTGGTTTCGAATCCGGTGATGGGGGTGGCGAGAGCGTCGGCGCGAACGAGCATGACGCGGTCGGCGGAGGGAAGGGCGCGAATGTACCGCAGCGCGGCGGCGCGGGCATCGGCGATGAGGGGGCGGCCGTTGGGCCCGCCGGCGCCCATCCAGGCGGAGGCGTCGAGCAGAAGGACATGGTCGCGCGAGGCGCGGTCCGGCGAGCCGATGCGCAACTGTCCGATGGCCAGCAGCAGCATGAGGATGGCGAGCAACTGAAGGATCAGGGACCAGGGCTGCTGGATCTTGCGGCGGTGCTTGCGGCGTGAAGGCAGATCGGACTGCCGCCAGAAGCGGAGCGTGGCGACGACATGGCGGCGGCGGGAGCGGTCAAGCAGGTAGAGCATGACCACGAAGGAGGAGACGGCGGTGAAGAGAGCGAGAAATTCCGCGGCGGTGAGATTGAACAGGAACATCTAGTAGACCGCCTGAATCTGATTGAGGGGGCCGAAAACGGCTTCGTCGACCGGCGTGCGGGTGCAGATGCCGAGATAACGGCCGCCCTTGCGAAGGGCAAGGTCGCGCAACCCGCGGGCATAGGCATCGAAGCGTTCCGTATAGAGTTGGCGCACGTCGTCTTCAAAAGATAGATCGAGCTTTTCGCCGGACTCGGCGTCAATGAGTTCGAGTTCGCCGTTCCAGGGCGGCGTGCGGTCTTCCTCGGCCCAAACCTGAAGCAGCAACAACTCATGTCCGAGGTCGGCGAGGTACTGTAGCGGTTTTTCGCATTCGCCGGTTGTCAGGAAGTCTGAGATGACAATGAGCAAACCGCGCTGCGGATACTCGGCGGAGAATTCCCGGGCCGCGTCGAGGAAGTTCGTCCGGCCCCTGGCATCGAGCGAGTTGAGGAACTCGGCAGCCGGAGCGAAGCGGTGGCGGCCTCCGCCGCAGACGTGCGAATCCCAGAGGCTGTCGGAGAAGGGCTGGAGCGTGATGGTCTCCAGGCGCACGAGGCCGACATAAGCAAGGGCTCCGGCGAGGCGGCGCACGTAGCCGAATTTGCCGCCGTCCTCTCCGGTGGACATGGAGGCGCTCGAGTCGAGCAGGATGCGCACGGGAACACGCGGTTCCACCTGGAACATTTTGAGGAAGAGCTTTTCCAGACGCATGTAGGCGCGCCAGTTGATGGCGCGGAGGTCGTCGCCGTGGTGGAAATGACGGTGGTCGAGGAACTCCTGCCCGGCGCCGGCGAAGCGCGACGTGTTGTGGCCGCCCACGAGTCCGGGGAAGGACTTCATCCAGTGAATAGTAAGCCGTTCCAGGCGTTCGAGGAAAGCCCGGTCCAGCAATGGCGCGGCCATGGGTACATCCTATCTTGTCCTGGCGGCGGCAACACTCTCGATGATCTTTTCGAGAACGGTTTCGGGGGTCTGGCCGTCGGCGTGGGCGTCAAAGTTTAGAATAATGCGGTGGCGCAGGACGGAGGTGGCCACGTAGCGGACATCGTCGACGCTCAAGTGGAAGCGCCCTCGCATGAGGGCGAGCACGCGTCCGCATTCGAGCAGCGCCTGGGCGCCGCGCGGAGAACTGCCATAGCGGATATACTTGTTGGCCATTTCGTGCGCCTGCGGATGGCCGGGTTGCGTGGACATGACGAGATCGACGGCAAAGTCCTGGACGTGCTGCGCAACCATGACGCTGCGGCAGACGGAGCGCAACTCGAGAATCATCG
>JADLBG010000863.1 GCA_020847895.1 Bryobacterales bacterium | reverse complement strand
GCTGACGGAGGAAGAATATCTCGCGGTGGAACGCGCGGCCGAGATCAGGAGCGAGTTCTATGGAGGCGAGATGTTTGCCATGTCGGGTGGGACGATGGCGCACTCGATTCTAGGGAGCAATTTCCTTGCAGAACTTCATCTTTCGCTGAAAGGCCGCCCTTGTATCGTGTTCAATCCGGATATGCGGATCAAGGTGGTAAAGACGGACCTCTACACCTATCCGGATCTCTCCGTGGTCTACGGCCAACCGTTGTTCGCGGATAACAAGAAGGACAGCCTCGTGAACCCATCCCTGATCGTGGAAGTGCTTTCGCCGTCCACGGAGAGTTACGATCGAGGGCGCAAGTTCGAGCACTACCGTTCGATCGAAACGCTGCGAGACTACATCCTGGTCTCGCAGGACAGGGTCCTGGTGGAGCACTACGCCCGCCGGGAGGCTGGGGCGTGGCTGCTGCGTACGTATTCCCAACTCGAGGAGGAACTGCGCATCGATTCGGTTTCGGTGGCCATCCCGCTGTCTGCTATCTACCGCGGCATCGAATTCGTTGAATAGCCGCCCGCTCTGCCGCGGTGGTGTATATCATCTTGAATGAAAGTCATGCGCGGCTGTCCACTGTTGCTTCTGTTTTTCACGTTGGGGTGTGCGGCGGGAGAAATCCGGTGGGTGCACCTCGGCAGCAGTAAAGGAGATCTGCCGGCGCCGGGAACATCCAACGAGCAAACCGGGTTGCTGGCGGTGAGAATCGACAAGGACAGCCCGGCCACGGATTTTGTCGTGAGTTGCCGGCAGATGGCTCCGGCGTTGATCTGGTACCGGCACACAAAGACGGGCTGGACTCGCTACGTGATTGAAAAAGAGTTTCTGCGGATTGAGGCGGGAGGGGCTGCATTCGACATCGATCACGACGGCGATCTCGATATTGTCTTCGGAGACGACGCATCAGGGAATCGCCTGTACTGGTGGGAGAATCCCTATCCGCGCTTCGACCCGGCGGTTTCCTGGAAGCGGCACACCATCAAAAACGGCGGGGCCAATCAGCACCACGATCAGATTTTCGCCCGCCTGAAGGGCACTGGCGCGCCGCAACTCGCCTTCTGGAATCAGAAGGCGAAGACGCTGTTTCTGGCAGAGATTCCGGCCGACCCCCGGCATGCCGAATCGTGGCCGCTCGAGACCATCTTTTCCGGTCAGGCGGGAGAGGAGGTGAAAAGCGCGGCCAAGTACGCGGAAGGAATAGATGCTTTCGACGTGGATGGGGATGGCCGTCCGGACCTTCTCGCCGGGAATTCCTGGTTCCGGCGCGAGAGCGGCGGACGGTTCCTGCCGGTGCAGGTGAGCGAGATTGGCGGCCGCATCCGGGCCGGAAAATTCAAGGGCGGCCGGTACGCGCAGATCGTCATTGGCCCGGGAGACGGCACGGGACCGCTCATGTTTTATGAAGCCACGGGCGATCCCGCGGAACCGTCATCCTGGCGAGGGCGGAATCTGCTGTGGCGCGACCTGGTGCACGGCCATACGCTCGACACCGGCGATATTGACGGGGACGGGAACCTCGACATCTTCGCCGCCGAGATGGCCAAGTGGACGAAGAAGCCGGGGGCGGACTATCCCGATGCAACGGCCTGGATTCTGTACGGAGATGGCAGGGGAAATTTCCGGATCACCACACTCGTTCGCGGCCACGGCTGGCATGAGGGAAAACTCGCTGATGTGGATGGGGATGGCGATCTCGACATCATCAACAAACCGTACTCCTGGGAGACTCCGCGAGTCGACATCTGGATGAATCAGGGCACGCCGGCCAGGCGCGGGCGATAGGGTTCCGGGCGCAGTCTCCGGGCGGCCGCGCACGAGCCGAAACAGCGCTCCATTTCGAAGTGTCTACTGCTATGGAAGGAGGAGCGAGAGGCCATGTTTGGGAAGAAATTCAAAATATTCAAGCTGCTTGGCTTTGAAGTGCACATTGACGCAAGCTGGCTGATTCTGGCGCTGCTCGTGGTCTGGTCTCTGGCGCGCGGCTACTTTCCGTTTCGCTATCCGGGGCTCGAAAGCGCCACCTATTGGTGGATGGGCGTTGCGGGGGCGCTCGGCCTGTTCCTGTCGATCGTGATCCACGAGTTTTCGCATTCACTGGTTGCCCGCCGGCGCGGACTTCCGATGCGGGGAATCACGCTCTTCATATTCGGGGGCGTCGCCGAGATGAGCGCGGAACCACCGAGCGCGGCCACCGAGTTCCGCATGGCGATCGCGGGCCCCATCGTCAGCGTGGGGCTGGGGATTGTCTCTTACCTTATCCATTCCCTGCTACTCAACGCGGGCGCATCAAATGCGGTCACTGGCATTTTTTTGTACCTGGGATTCATCAACATAGCGCTGGCGGTGTTCAATATGATTCCGGCCTTCCCGCTGGACGGCGGGCGCGTGCTGCGGGCTTATCTGTGGAGCCGCAGGGGAGACATGCGAAGCGCCACGCGGACCGCGGCCAAGCTTGGTTCGGGTTTCGGCGCGCTCCTGATCGCTCTGGGCGCGGTGAATGTGGTGTTCGGCAATTTCATAGGAGGGATGTGGTGGTTCCTCATCGGGTTGTTTCTGAGAGGCGCTTCAACGACATCGTACGAGCAGTTGGAGGTTCGTAAGGCGCTCGAGGGCGAGCCGATCTCGAGGTTCATGACGGAGAGCCTGGTCACGGTTCCCCCCTCGACGCGGTTGCCGGATCTGGTGGAGGGTTATTTTTACCGGTATCATCACCGGATGTTCCCGGTTGTGGGGGATGACGGCCATCTCATTGGATGTGTGAGCACCCAGGACTTGAAGGCGGTTCCGCGAGAGGAGTGGTATCGGCACACCGCAGGCGAGATCGCGGAGAGTTGTAGCCATAGCAACACTGTTACGCCGGAAACGGACGCCATGGAGGCGCTGGGCCGGATGACGCGCGGGGGGCAAAGCCGCCTGCTGGTGGCGCGGGACGGACGGCTGCTCGGGATGGTGACACTGAAGGATCTGCTGAATTTTCTTGCAATCAAGCTCGATCTCGAGTCCGGGCCAAGGCAGATTTCCCACATCGAACAGGTGGTGGGCGCGCCGCGGTGACCCCTTTTCGCCGTCGAAGGGCGGACCTATACTATGCGCATACAGACCGGATTGCGGCGGCACGGTCCAGGCTGGGAACGGATGAGACTGAATGATTGAAAACGGATTCGACGCCGTGAAACGGCTCACAAGGGTGAGCGATCGCTTCGCGGCGGGAAAAATGGACACCTGCATGTAAACAACGATTTCCAAGGAGGAAGCGATGTGTGACTACTCCCTGACCGGGCTCCCCAACCGGCTTGCAAGAGAGGGCGAGGAGCTAATTGTTCACAGGTTTCGTACCGGATCGATGGGTTTGGCTTCCGTGGCGGATCTGCTGTCCACCACGCCGCCGCCGGCATCCCCCCGCAAGAGCATTTGGGAGCGGATTGTGGCGTTTCTTGCTCCGCCGCCTGCCGCCACCGAGGCTTGCGCGGTGTGCGTGCCTCCCGGCGCGAGGCTGGTGCTGAGCAGTGTACCCCAGAAAGTAAAGTCGAGGTGGGATGTAACCGAGGGGACGCGTGTGCTCTTCACGCAAACTACCGAAGCCGCCTACACCTACCGGGATGCTTTTCTAATGCCTAACGGATGCGCGGTACTGCTGCAGTGCCTTCCGGAAGGGATGAGGGTGGTTATTTTGTCGCTTGGCGGCGTGGAGGAGACTCCCGCGGTTCCGGAACGAAATACTTTGATCGGCGCCTGAATCCTGAAGCTGACCTTCCACACCCGTGAAGGGAGGTCCGGGAGGCAGCGCAGAGAGAGTGCGGATGGTTGCGGCGCGTGCGATTTTACCTGCCGCGCGTGGGGATCACGCTAGAATAACAGTTCATGCGTTGGAGCAAGCTTTTCATCCCCACGCTGCGGGAGGTGCCCGCCGAAGCGGAGGTCCCCAGCCACCAGCTATTGTTGAGAGCCGGATATGTGCGGCAGCTTTCCGCGGGTATCTACAGCTATCTCTTCCTGGCACAACGGTCTTTGAACAAGATCATGAACATTGTGCGCCAGGAGATGGATGCCATCGGCGCTCAGGAGATGTACCTTCCGGCATTGAACCCGGCGGAGATCTGGCAGGAGTCCGGGCGGTGGCAGGTGATGGGCGACAACATGTTCCGCCTCAAGGATCGCTTCCAACGCGACATGTGCCTGGGGATGACGCATGAAGAGGTGATGACGTCCATCGCCCGCGGGGAATTGCGCAGTTACAAGCAACTGCCGCAGATCTGGTATCAGATTCAGACCAAGTTCCGTGACGAGCCGCGGCCGAAATCGGGTTTGCTGCGCGTGCGGCAGTTCCTGATGAAGGATTCCTACACCTTCGACATGGATGGCGCGGGGCTGGATGTAGCCTATCAGAAGCATTATGAAGCCTATTGCCGGATCTTCGACCGGTGCGGGCTGAAGTACACCGTGGTGGAGGCGCACTCGGGCGCCATGGGCGGGAGCCAGTCGCATGAGTTTATGGTTGCCTCGGATGCCGGGGAAGACCTTATCGTGATCGGGGAAAAGAGCGGCTATGCGGCGAATCTGGAGAAGGCGGTTTCGCGGCCGATCCCGCCGGCTCTGCCGGATCCGGAGGGCGGCCTGGCGCCGGAGGAATTCCACACACCGGGGCGCAAGACGATTGAAGAAGTAGCGGCGTTCACGAACCTTCCCGCCACATCGCAGATCAAGAGCCTGGTGATGATGGCCGATGGGAAACCTGTGCTGGCGCTGCTGCGAGGCGATCATCAGTTGAGCGAGACGAAGTTCGCCTCGGTGACGGGCGCGGCGGAGGTGCGGCCGGCGCATCCGGCGGAGATGCGGGATTGGATGGGCGCCGACGCCGGTTCGCTTGGTCCGGTGGGCATCACGAAGATGCGGGTGGTGGCGGACCTGGCGCTGGAGGGGCGGCGCAACATGATCTGCGGCGCGAACAAAGATGACTACCACCTGCGGCATGTCACTCCGGGGGAGGATTTCCAGGCGGAGTTCCATGATCTGCGGCAGGTTGCGCCGGGCGATACGGAGGCGAACACCGGAGAAGCGTTGAAGATTGTGAAGTCGATGGAGATCGGGCATATCTTCAAGCTCGGCTACAAGTATTCGCAATCGATGGGTCTGCGGGTGACGGATGAACACGGCAAGGAAGTGACGCCCATCATGGGCTCCTACGGCATCGGCATCGAGCGCATACTATGCGGAGCGATCGAGTTGTTTCATGATGCCGACGGCATGATGCTGCCGTCCTCCATCGCGCCGTTTCAGGTAGTGATTACGCCGGTGAACAGCAAGGACGCCGCGCTGCGGGAAGCCTCGGAGGCCCTCTATAAGGAATGCCTGGCGATGGGGGTGGATGCGCTGCTGGATGATCGCGACGAGCGGCCGGGCGTCAAATTCAAGGATTCCGACCTGATTGGAATCCCGTTCCGGTTGACGATGGGCAAGAAACTGGCGCAGGGACTGGTGGAGCTCTACGTGCGCAACGGCAAGCAAGTGACGGATGTGCCGGTGACCGAGGCCGCTGCGAAGATCAAGCAAATGATCGGATAAGCATGCCAGACTGGGACGCCGTCCGCCGGGAATTTCCCGCTCTCGAACGCTATACCTTTCTCAATTCGGCCACGTACGGACAGTTGCCTCGGGCCACCACGAAAGCAGTGGAAGAGCATTTTTCGCGCCGCGACCAGTTTGCCTGCTCGGATTTTCTCGAGTGGTTCGACGATGCCGACCGGATTCGCGGCTCGATTGCGCGGTTGATTCACTGCGAGGGGGAGGACATTGCGTTCTTTCCGAACGCCGCCACCGCGGTCTCACTGCTGGCGCAGGGCATCGGCTGGCGGGCGGGTGACCGCATCCTCACGCTGGAGGATGAATTTCCCAACCATCTCTACATCGCGCAATCGCTGGCGCGGGCGGATATCGTGGCCTGGCCGCGGTTCCTTGAAGCCCTGACGCCGCGCACGCGGCTGGTGATGCTTTCGACGGTCAACTACACCACGGGGCTGTGCCCGCCATTAGATAAGATCGCCGAGGCGTGCCGCGCCAACGGAACCGTGCTTTGCATCGACGGGACACAAAGCATCGGCGCGCTCCGGTTCGACGCGGCGCGAATCCAGCCGGATATGTTTGCGGTGGACGGGTATAAGTGGCTGTGCTGCCCCAATGGCTCGGGGTTCGCCTACATCCATCCACGCGTCCGGGAGTGGCTGAAGCCGCAAACCATCGGCTGGCGCAGCGACAAGCGCTGGCGGGAGGTGAACTCGCTGCATCACGGGGCTCCGGAGTTCAAAGGGAGCGCAGAACGCTACGAGGGCGGCATCCTGCCCTTCCCGGCCATTTACGCGATGGGGGCGTCGGTGGAGTTCATGCTGCAATTGGGCCCGGAAGCGATCGAGCAGCGTGTTCTCGAGTTGGCGGGGAACCTTCGCGACAGGCTTCGCGGGCTGGGCGCGCAGTTGCTGAGCGATGAGGACGCTGTCTATGTCTCGCCCATTGTTGCAGCCCGCTGGCCGGGAGTGGATTCCGGAAATCTCTCGCTGGCGCTGAAGCAGCGGCGCATCCTCACCGCGGCGCGGCATGGCAATCTTCGCGTATCCACGCACTTCTACAACAACGAAGGTGATATTGACCGGTTGATCCAAGCGCTGAGGGATCTTTTCGCATGACTCCCGCGGAGTTCAAGAATCCTCGCGAACTCACATTCAAGGCCATCGCGCTCGGTCTGTTTCTGGCGTTCGTTTTCGGCTCGGCGAACGCGTACCTGGGCATGCGCGCGGGACAAACCGTGGCGGCCACCATCCCCGCCGCTGTTATTGCAGTGGCGCTTTTCCGGCTGCCGGCGTTTCGCGGCACCATTCTCGAACAGAACATCGTACGAACTGCGGCGAGCGTGGGTGAGGCGCTGGTGGCGGGCGCGATCTTTACCATCCCGGCATTCCTGCTGGCGGAGATGGACGGGCGCCGGCTGTGGGGGAACCTCCGCGATCATTATTGGGAGGCGACGATGATCCTGCTGGTGGGAGGGCTCATCGGAGTGTTCTTCATCATCGCGCTGCGCCGGCCGCTGTGCGTGGATGCCGGCTTGCCGTGGCCGGAAAGCGTCGCGAGCGCGGAGATCGTGAAGGCAGGGGCGGAGGCCGGCGACGCGCCGCGCACGATCTTCGGGGCCATGGGATTCGGCGCGCTGATGCAGCTTCTGAAATCGGACAAGGGACTCCAGCTATTCCGCGAATATACCGAAGGGTGGCTGCCGTTTCCGCCCTCGGTGATCCGCCATTCGACGGGGACAGCGGTCACACATGGCGGAGGAGTTCCGTGGTCCACACCGAGCCTCTCGCCCGCTCTGACCGGCATTGGCTACATCATCGGATTCGAAGCGTCTTCGATCACGTTCGCGGGAGGCATGCTGGCCTGGTGGGTTTTCATCCCGCTGCTTCTTTTCTTTGACCCCGATCTGGCGCGGCGGCTGGGCGGAGGGGAGAACGGCGCTCCGGATGTTCTGGCCGGCACGGTGTGGCGCAACATTGTGCGCCCGATTGCCGTGGGCGCGATGCTCATTGCCGCGGTCCAGACGATGTGGTCCATCCGCGATTCGCTGATCACGTCCTTCAAGGGCGCGCTTGCCGCCACCTCGCTGAAGGCGACGGAAGCGATGGAACGCGTCGAACTTGACATCCCGCTGAAATGGGTGATTCTAGCTACCACGGGGCTGTTGATACCGATCACCGCGATCTACTATTTCTTCACTCAGAATCTGGCGGCGGCTATCGTGACGGCGGTGATTATGGCTGTGGCCGGCTTTCTGCTGTGCGCCTGCGGCGGCTACCTGGTGGGTTTGGTGGGCAGCAGCAATCAGCCGCTTTCGGGACTTACGCTTGCGGCGCTGCTGCTGTCGGCCATCGTCATTCTTGCCATCGGAGTGAAGGGCGGTCCCGGCGTGGCGGCCGTTCTGGGGGTTGCGGCGGTTGTCGCCTGCGCGTGCTCGGTGTCGGGTTCGCTGATTCAGGATTTGAAGGCGGGCCACCTTCTGGGCGGAACTCCGTGGAAGATGGAGGTGGTGGAAATCCTTTCGGTGATTCTGCTCTCGTTCTTCCTGATGGGTCCCATCATTGCGCTGCATGAGGCGAACCTTGCCACCGGGGGCATCGGCGGACGGGCGCTGCCGGCTCCGCAAGCGGGATTGATGGCGCAACTGGCGAAGGGCATCGTGGGCGGGGAGATGGCGTGGGGTTTGCTAGGGATCGGCGCCGCGTTGGGTGTGGCGTTCATTCTCTGCGGAGCGCGTGCGCCGATGCTGATCGCGGTGGGGATGTATCTGCCGTTTGACACGACTTCCGCCATCTTCCTTGGCGGGTTGCTCAAATACGTGGCGGACAAACTGACGGCCGCGCGGCCGGAGCACGAACGGCGGCGTATCGAGGAGAAGGGCACGCTGCTTGCTTCCGGACTGGTGAGCGGGGAGGCGATTGTGGGTATTTTGCTGGCGGTCACCTACCTTGCGGGAGTTCCCTCGCTCACGCACATGCTGATTGGGAAGGATACGTTCGATTTCTATCCTGCGTGGGGGGGATGGCTGTCGCTGGTTGGGTTCGCATCGCTTGCTTATGTGCTGATTGTGATTCCGCTTCGGCGTCGGCGCTGAAGCATGCAGGTTCCCCGAAGACCGCTTCGGCAAGTATAAGAGATCATTGAAAGTAGCCAACTATTTCAGGGGCGGTCGCGACGTTTGAGGATCCAGTGGATATGGGACGGTTCAAAGGGAGCCGAGCAATAATCGGCGGCGCCCGCGTCCATGGCATCGAGATATTCGCTGGTTTCCGGGTGGCGGCTGACAACGACGACGGGAACGGTGACGGCTTGGAGCAGGTTTGTCAGGTCGCTGGTGAATCCGCAGAACACCAGGTCCGGCGCCAAGGCGCGCAAAGCGTCCACATCGCCGCAGGTTTCCATCATGACCGGCGCCGCCTGCTGGTGTAGCGCATCCCGCAACTGATCAGCGAGTTCTTTTTCCATGCGGATCAAAGCTACTCTTCGAGAGTGTTCGGGAAAACGGTTTTGGGGCACTACAGCCTGTTCATCGGCTCGATCCCTGCTTTACTTGAGAGTCGTGTGCCGCGCTGTAGGCCGAATACTGATTCACGCAAACATTGCAGTTGATCCGTGTGAACCGATACGCCGATCGAACCTGCTACTCGTCGTCGTCTTCCAGCCTCTCGTTCGGCCTCTCATCCGGCTTGGAATAGTAATAGCTGTGATAGTAGGTGTACTTGCTGTAGAGTTCGCCGCGGCGGGCGGCGTTCACAATGATTCC
This sequence comes from Bryobacterales bacterium, assembly GCA_020847895.1. GTDB lineage: Bacteria > Acidobacteriota > Terriglobia > Bryobacterales > Bryobacteraceae > CADEFT01. The sequence goes on along the minus strand of JADLBG010000863.1, from coordinate 3,397 downwards.
CAGCACGTTGTTCTCGCACAGGGAGGCCATGGCGCGGGTAATGGAGTCGATGGTGGTGCTTCCGATCCTGACCACCAGCACCGTGCCGTGGCACAGCGTGGAGAGCAAGCTCGCGTCGGCGGCGAACAGCAAAGGAGGGCTATCGAGAATGACCCAGTTGAACAACTGCGGCAGGTTGTCGAGCAGGCTGCGCACTTCGGTCAGATTCAGAAGTTCGAGCGGATTAATCACCGCCTCGCCGGCGGGCATGATGTAGAGGTTGGTGCCGGCCACCTTGCGGATAACGTCCGGGAGCTTGGCTTTCCCCAGGAGGTAGTCGGTAATGCCGGGCGTGCGGTCGATCTGAAACATGTTGTGGACAATCGGCCGGCGGAAATCGAAATCGGCGAGCAGGGTCAGGTTATTAGAAAGCTGGGCCTCCGCCATAGCCAGGTTTACAGCGGCGAAAGATTTCCCTTCCGCGGGCGAAGGGGAGGTGATCACGATATTGTGGATGGGCTGTAATCCTTGCAAGTGGTTGAGACGGGTGCGTAAAGTGCGGAATTCCTCCATCGGCGCCTCATGGGGACGGGATGCGTCAATGAGGTGCACCTCGGGAGCGGGGTTGAAGGGGATCTCCTTCACATGCTCGAGGACCCCGCGTAAACTGATATCCACCTGTCTTGCCGCGGTGGAAGTCCTGGGTGCAGTGAAAGTGGAAGGTTGGGGGGACAGTAACCCCGCTTGCTCAGCGCGCCGTAAGGCATCGTGAACCCGGCTCATGCGATTTCCTCCGTCTCGTTCGGCTATACCTTAACGACAAAATAGTAGTAATACATCGATCCCGACATGATGAGGAGCCCGACGATACACGCCGTCGACCATGCCAGCCATCCCAACCGCCGGCGCCGGCGCACCACCAGATCGTTTTCGAGCAGCGGGATGCTTCCGAGGATGTTCAACTGGGTATAGGCTCGGACATCCTTCAGATTCTTCAGCGAAGTGTCCTTCAGTTCGCGGCCGGCGCCGAGCAGCAACCCGAGGACAAAACCGATTCCCGTGCCGGCCCCGATGATCACCGCACGGTTCGGCTCGGACGGTTTTTGTGGAATGGAAGCAGGATCGAGCAATTCGAGGGTCTCACCCTGCTGGCGATTTTCGAGATCGGTGGCGATCTTCGATACGCTCTGCTTCTTGTTGAGCTCCTCCACCCGTTCCCGCACCAGGTCGCGTTCGCGAAGCAGATCCATATACTCTTTTTCACCGAGAGGCGTCGCGTCGATTCGTGCCTGCGTCGTTTTGACTGCCACATCCACGCGCTGAGCCTCTTTCAATGCCTCATCAAGTTCGAGGGCCTTGGCTTCGAGCGCGCCTTGAAGCCTCTGAATCGAGGCCTCCAGTTCCCTGGCCTCACGAACCACGTTCGGATTGATGACCGTCCTGGTGGCCTGTTTTGGCGCCGCCGGCTTTCTGGCCGCCTCTTCCTTCTCCATCACCTCGCGCTTTTTCTTCAGGAAGTTCAAAGCAGCCGTGGCGCGCTGCACGTCGGGATGCGTATCCTTGTAACTTTCCTTCATCGCCGCAATCTGTAGTTCCATCTGCTGGATGTCATTATCAAGCTTGGACATCCGTTCATTCTTTTCCTGCGCCGCCTGCACCTGCGCCACCGTTACCTGCTCAGTAGGGGAACTGAGGGTGCGCAGTTGCTCTTTATAGATGCGCAACTGATTTTCCATCATGAGGCGGTCTTCCTTCACGCGGTTGATGGTGGTGTTGAGGTTGGTGAGGCGCTGTTCGAGGGCATTCAATTGCTGAAGGTTCTGGGGGACCTGATCGGGGAGCTTTCCCGCGTTGGTGACACGGAAGCGCGCGAGTTTATCTTCGACCACCTCCAGGTCGCGGCGGCTCATATCGAGCTGATCCTTGAGAAACTGCGTGGTGAAGGTGGACTGATTCGTGCGGTCGCGGGCGTTTTCATTGATGAAGCGCGTCACCAGGTCCTGGCAAACCTTATGGGCCAGAGACCGGTTCTCATAAGCGAAGGAGATCTGGAAGGCCGGGACCTGCCGCTTACCTTCCGACGTGGTGAAGTTCACCACGTTGCTGATGCGCACGTCGTATTTGCGCATGTTTTCCACCACGTCTTCCATTGGGAGCCGGGCGCGGTCTCGCGGATAGAGACCGTAGCTGTTGATGATGTTGGTGAGCGCGGTGCGGCTGAGAATCTGCTGGGCCATCGAGTTGATGCGCTGCGACATCTCCATGTTCACGTTTGTCGGGACGAAGGCATCTGGAACGACGGGGGGCACCACGCGTACGACAGCCGATGAGAGGTAGGTGTCCGGCCAGAGGAACGCCGCCAGCACAGCCACCACAAGGGCTCCGAATGCCGGCCCGAGGATCCAGGCTTTTTGCCTCCGGATCATGTCGAGGTAATCCTCGATATCCGGCGGCCGTCGGTTCACACTGAGAGGGCTGTCGAAATTTTCCGTTTCCATGAAACCTCCTGAAGCAAGGCCGCCACGTCAGGGAACGATGATCTGATCCCCGTTCTCCAGTGTAATGTTCTGCTGGAGGTTCTTGCCGTCCACCACCTCTTTGTAGTTGAACTTGATGCGTTTGCTGCCGCGGGCGATGACGATCTTCTTCCCGTTGGCGAACTCCTTCAAGCCGCCGGCGGCTCCAATCGCTTCGAGCACGGTGGTGGCGGTAACGAGGGGAAAGACGCCAGTCCGGTTGACTTCGCCGATGATGTAGTATTTCTTGCTGTTGACCTGTTGAACGGCGATAAACACCTCGGGCTTGTTCATCACCTTTGAGAGGGCGTTGGTGATGTCCTGTCCCAGTTGCTCCGGGGTCTGCCCGGCTGCCTGGAGTTCGCCAATCAGCGGCATCGAAATCTTACCGTCGGGACGCACAAAGACGGGTCCGGAAAGGTCCGGCTCGCGCCAAACCTTGATCATGATGATGTCCTCAGGCCCCAATTTGTATGTCTTGGGGTCGACGGGCATGGGAGCGCCGCCGGCATTTTTGACCTCCTCCAAGGTTTTCCGGGAATCGTTGACTTGAGGATTTTCCTTCTTTTCCTGCGCTCCCTGCTGGGCCGCCGTCAAAGCCGGCGCCAAGAGGAGGAGGATACATGTAATGGGAAAAATTCTAGCCATGTGGCGAAGTCCTCGATAATCTGGAATGGAATCCGGCCGATCTAGAACCGGCAGCCTTGCCTGGACACTCCCTGCTATTATACGCCTTGTGCCTGGAAAGGGGCTTTCCCCGGATTTGTTGATTTGTTGGGGTGCTTAACAGTTTTGGGGAATAAGGATCGAACCGGCTCTTGAACCGCAAACTCGCCCCGCGGCGACGCCCCGACTGGAAAGGTCTGGGAACAGTCTGGAACAGTCACGCCACCGAGGATGAG
>JADLBG010000862.1 GCA_020847895.1 Bryobacterales bacterium | reverse complement strand
CGCGCCGGAGGTCGAGCCTTCCTCCGCACTCACTTCGGCGCACTTGCGGTAGAGCGTAGCGTCTCCTCCCTCACGCCTCTGCCCATTAGCGTAGGCGGTCGAGCAGGTCCCGCGAGAGAAGGTCCGCCCGTTCAGCTAGGCTAACCGCGCTGACGAGATCCTGATCCCGCGCCTGCTCCGCCTGCGTGACGAAACTTCTGATCCTGTCCGCCGTTTCCTTATCCTGCCGGTTCAGCGTTTTCCCCTGGATAATCACCAGCGCGCTCTTCACATGATCGAGCGCTGTCTCCAGCCGCCGGCTGTAGTCTTTGGATTCCTCGGGCGTGAGAATCTGTCCCAGCCTCGGCACTGTGGCGGGCGGCGGACTCGCCGGGGTTGCGTTCTCCACAACCGGGGTTTCGCTTACCTTCGATTCCGCCTTCTTGGAACTTCGCGTACGCCGCTTCTTCTGGGGAACCGGCGGCGGCGGAGCTTCCACCTTGACATTCACCGGGGGCTCTTCCGGCGGCGGAGTTTGGATCTTCGGAGCCGACGGCAGCGAGGGTACCTCCTTCGGCGGTTCCGATGGGGGAAGCACTACCGGAGCAGGCGGAGGAGGAGTGCGCGGATGCTTCCTGTGACAAGCCGGCGACAGCACCGCGAGGGCAGCCGCTAACATCCAGCAACTGGTACGACTTGTCATGGAGTCTTAATACTGGCGATCAGGCGACCTGGATCGATACCGGAAACTGCAGCCGGAACACAGTTCCCTTGCCCGCTTCACTGGTGAAGTCGATTGTACCATTGTGAAGCTGAACTGCCCGGAAAGTCATCGCAAGTCCAATGCCGGAACCCCTCTCCTTGGTGGTGAAATAGAGCTGGAATACTTTGTTCTTATTCCCCTCGGGAATTCCTGGCCCATCATCCTGAATCGTCAGGATTCCGTGCTCCGCGCTCAGCCTCGCCTTCACCACCAGATTACCTCCCGACCGCATCGCTTCGATTCCATTCATCACCACATTCAGAATGGCTTGCTTCAACAGGTCGCGGTCGCCGCGGATCACGATTTTCTCCGGCTCGGCCGAAAACTGCAGATTCACTTTATGCATCGTCGCCTGAGGCCTCACCAGCGAGGTCACCTCCCGGGCAAGCGCGGCCAGATCCACTTCCTCCACGGCCAAGTCCACGGGCCGCGTGAAATCGAGAAACGTTTTTACCACCCGGTCCAGCCGCCGGATTTCCTGCGAAATCACGTCGATCTCCCCGTGCGCATCCGGATGCTGCTCCAGCCGGCTCCGCAGAAGTTCCAGCCGCAAGGCGATCGAATTCAGCGGATTCTTGATTTCGTGCGCCACTCCCCCCGTCAAACGGCTGATGGCCGCCAACCGGCGCGAAATGTCGATCTGGCTCGCCAACTGCCGCCGTGATTCCGCATCGCGCAGCGTGATCAGCGTCCCGCTGCGGTCCGCCAGCGGATCCACGCTCATCAGCAACCGCGTGCCCGGCTTCCCTTCCCTTTCCAGATTCACCAGGTAATCATGCGCCGGCTTCCCCAGCCGGATCGACTGTTGGATTGCGCTTCCCAGAGGCGATGCGGCAGGGAATATCTCCTCCAGGTTCTTGCCCGTTATCTTGGCAATATTGACGCCCAGCATGCGCTCCGCGGCCGGTCCGGCCATGATCAACTGGTCCGACTTGTCGAACAGCAGTACAGCGTCATCCATGCGGGCCATCAAAGATTCGATGTTGCTCCGCATGTGCGTGGCATCCTCCTGCGCGCCTCGAATCTGCTGCCCCAGCAGGTTCAGCTTCGATTGCACAATTGCCAGTTCGCGCGTCTTCCCCAGCGCCTCCCTCTCGTCGCGGTTCTGGCCCCCGCTCGCTATCCGGTCCAGTTCCTTACTGATGCTGGTCAACGGCCCAATCGCCAGATTGGCCGAGAAAGCCCCGAGAAAAATCGAGAGCACCAAGGACACCGCCGATACCACACCGAGCTTGTACACCTGCGGCAAAATGGCGTCCCGCAGAAAGACGCTCGACACCACAACCTGAATGGTGAAAATCGGCAGTTTCTGCTGCGGCACTCCGAGCGGCAGCGTAACCTCGTAATCCTGCTGCCCTCGCGACAATTCGAGCAGCCTGTCGGTCACTTCCCTCGATCTCCATTCCTCGAACGAGGGAAGGTTCCGGATGATTTTCCCCTTCCGGCTCGGGTTCGAGGTCACCAGGATCTCTCCAAGTTCACCCGATACGTTGATCTCCACGATCATGCTCGCATTCGTCATGGTCGCGCGTATGAGTTCCTCGAGTTCCTGATCATTGGAGACGATCCGCGTCCAAAGCAGTTTGTTCTCTTCGAGCGTGCGAGGCGGAGGAATCACTTGCGCCAACCGCTCGCCGATTCGCGCCAGCACCACGCTCTTCACCTGCCGGGCCACCAGTTCCGACCGCTCCATGACACCCGTGGACCAATTCTTCACCAGGCTGTCCAGATTCATTGCCGACAACAGCGTCACGATGACCGTGACCAGCAGGACGATGAGGACCAGAAGCCGCGTTCTCAGCGACATTTCGTTACGAGTTCGCCATGCAAGCGGCGGACCAACCCCTTCTTCTTTGTCCTTCAGTTCGCATTCGTGTCCTCGGACTCCGACCCGCCATAGCCCTTCAGCTTGTTGAACAGAGTTTTCAGGCTGATCCCCAGAATTTCAGCCGCCCGTGTCTTGTTGTTCTTCGTGTGCTGCAGCGTGAGTTCAATCAGAGCCCGTTCCGCCTGATCGATCGTGATTCCCACGGGAAGTGATACCAGCGAGCCGGAGCCGGCATCAACGGCGGGCTGCGCGCTCTCCGCGCCTTGAAATTGCATGGGCAGATGTGCCACTGTGATGGTTCCCTCGCCGGAAAGAATCACGGCGCGCTCCAGAACGTTACGGAGTTCCCGCACATTGCCCGGCCAGGAATGCTGCATCAACCGCTCCACGGCCTGCCCGGACAATTCCGCCACGTGGCATCCATGCTTGCGGTTCAAGTCATGAATCAGTGTGGAGCAGAGCAGGGGAATGTCATCCTTGCGCTCGCGCAAAGGCGGTAGAGCAATCGGAAAGACATTCAGCCGGTAAAAGAGATCTTCCCGGAAATTGCCCTTCTTGATCGTTTCCTCGAGCGGTTTGTTTGTAGCCGCCACAACCCGCACGTCCACTGTCATCTCACTCTTGCCGCCCAGGCGGCGAACCTTGGAATCCTCGAGCACACGCAACAGTTTCGCCTGCGTGGGGAACGGCATGTCGCCGATTTCATCCAGCAGCAGCGTGCCGTTGTGCGCAAGTTCGAAACACCCCGCGCGGCGTTCCAGCGCGCCCGTGAACGCGCCCTTCTCGTGCCCGAACAGTTCGCTCTCAATCAGGGTCTCCGGAAGGGCGGCGCAGTTGACGGCAACGAAGGGACCGTCCGCGCGCGGGCTGAGAGCATGAATGGCCCGCGCCGCCAGTTCCTTGCCGGTGCCGCTTTCGCCCGTCACCAGCACCGCCGCCCGGCTGGGAGCAACCTGGCGAATCAGGGCAAACACCTGTTGCATGGACCGTGAACCGCCCACCAGTTCGCCGAGAACGCCCTGATAGCTCAGTTGTTGCTCGAGCCGTGTTGCTCTCTCGGCCAACTTGCTTTGCGCCGTCGCCCGCTCGAGCAGCATGCGAAGCTCCCGGGGCTGAATCGGCTTCTCGAGAAACCAGTAAGCCCCCAGATCGTGAATCGTCTCGAGCGCCGTCTCCAGATTCCCGAACGCGGTTAATACCAGCGCCGGGATGCTCAGCCCCTGCGCCGCCATCTGCCGCAGCAATGCCTTCCCGTCCATCCGCGGCATCATCAGATCCGTCACCAGGACGTTCGGCGTGAATTCGCTCAGCTTCTCGAGTGCTTCCACGCCATCTCCGGCGGTCACCGTGGCAAAGCCCCATGAGGCGACCATTGCCGCCAGCGCGCTCCGCTGCGATTCTTCGTCATCTACGATGAGGACTCGGGAAGTAGACCTGGGTTGCTCCATGAAAACTTCACAGTACCACGAGGCGGTAGTACTGCACCGCAACAGAGCCTATAATGTGATGACCTGGTCCGGCATGTTTCCGGAAAGCGCTTTGTATAGGTCAGGAAAACAACCGATCGGAACCCCATCAATCAGTTTGTCGGCGATCTCACGTTCATAGCAGCATTGGTCGCAACACATCAGAAGCATCCCGGTTTTCCGGGCCACCGCGGCAAGCCGTTCCCCAATCGGGTTCCCTTTCGTCAGCACATAGCAGTTGTCCTCAAAGAAGAACATACCCGCCACGTCCACCCCGTGTCTCCCCTCCTCGAGTTGAGGAAGAATCATCTTGCCGAGCTTGTAAGAGACCGAATGGCCTTGCGTGGAAAAAATATAGGCGACTTTCATGCCATTTATCATAAAGGGAAAGCCGCTTGCAGTGCACGAAGCGCCAACCTGGCACGTCCTCTGTGTCCCGGCGGAACTTCCGGAAACAGCGCCAGCAACTCCTCGTATTGAAGCGCCGCGGCCTCCTCGATGGTGTGTCCGGGCGCCCATTGCCGCAGATGCTCGCAAAACGCGACCAGCGTCACGCACGTCGTGCACTGGTATTCGGCGGAAACCACGGTGCCCGACTCGCATTCGAGGCAATAGCGGGCGCACACCCCCTCTTCCTCCACCAGCGGCCCCATCGTCCCCCGCATCACGCGTCCGCGGCGCAACGCCTGCTGAAAGAGATCGTAAACGCCGAACCTTCTAGCGATTGCCACTCAAAGATGCTTCCCTGGCCTGCCGCGCCGCATCCCTTTGGGTCGCCCTTGCCGCCCGCCGCCGCTGCCGGTCGAGCCTCAGAAGTTCCTGGCGGCGCCGCGTCTTGACGTCAAGATCCAGCAGTTTCCAGAACTTCAGGAAATACTGAACCGCCGAGGCCACGCCGAAGAACACCACCCCCCACATCCACAGCATTGCGAAAGAGTACATCTCTCGATATTGAATACTCACCATCAGCAGCGAGATGGCAATCACTTGCGCTAGCATCTTGGTCTTTCCAAGGTCGCTCGCCTTGATCGTGATGCCGCTGGCCGCCGCGATGCCGCGCAGTCCCGTCACCGCGAACTCGCGGCCGATGACCAGAATTGCCATCCAGCCCGCGATCACCTTCACCTGGACCAGTGAAATCAACGCGCTGCTGATCAGCAGTTTGTCGGCTATGGGATCGAGCAGTGTCCCCACCGTCGTGATCTGCTTCCACCGCCGCGCCAGGTAACCGTCCAGCAGGTCCGTCGCCGCCGCGCACCAGAATATAGCAAGCGCGATGTGCTCATTGCGGAGCACATAGCCGCCCACTGCGATCGTCCGGCTTTCCGCCACCAGCGCCGCCACCAGCAGGGGAACGAAAAATATCCGTAAAAGGGTCAGGCTATTGGGAACGTTCATGCCGCCCTGGTTTCATTCGACTACAAACTCCTTCAGGCGCCGGCGCAACCACTCCGGCGCATCCGCGGTCAACAGACAGTACTCCTCCTTATACACTACCTCGCGAACCTGTGCACGCTCATGTACCAGATTGATGGCCGCCCCATCGCCGGCCGGAATCCGGAACCGGATCGGCGACATCTTCTCGCCCGCCAGAACCTCGTCAATCAACTCGAGCAGCCGCGGAATCCCGTCGCCGGTTCGCGCCGAAATGGCGGCGGCGCGCGCCTTCACCGCTTCAGCACGCTCGCCCAGCAACCGCGTCGCGGCCGTCTCCGCCTGTACGAGTCCGTCAGGAAGAACGTCCGCTTTGTTCAGCACAAGAATCTGCGGACTGGTATCGGCTTCGATTTCCCGCAGAACCTCGAGCACCTGTTTCGTATGTTCGGCCGCGAGCGGCGAAGAAACGTCAACCACATGCAGCAACACCGCCGCCTGGCGCACTTCTTCGAGCGTCGCGCGAAAAGCCTTCACCAGCGTGGTGGGAAGGTTCCGGATGAACCCCACCGTGTCGCTCAGAAGAACCTGCCGCCGCGAGGGAAGTTGCAGCTTCCTCACCGTCGGGTCGAGCGTCGCAAACAGGCGCGCGTCGGCTTCCACTCCGGCCCCCGTCAAACGGTTGAACAGCGTCGATTTTCCCGCGTTCGTGTATCCCACCAGCGCCAGCGTGGACAGCGGAACCTCCTCGCGCTGCCGCCGCTGGATCGCGCGGCCGGCTTTCACCGCCTCCAATTCTTCCTCGATCTTCCGGATCTTGCGGTAGATCTTCCGGCGGTCCGTTTCCAACTGCGTTTCCCCGGGCCCTCTTGTCCCAATTCCTCCGCCCAGGCGCGACATCTGCACTCCTCGCCCCGCCAGGCGCGGAAGCCGGTAGTTCATTTGCGCCAGTTCCACCTGCAACTGCCCCTCTCTGGTGCGCGCGCGCGAAGCAAAGATATCGAGGATGAGTTGCGTGCGGTCCAAGACTTTGACATCCAGCGCTTTCTCGAGATTTCGCTGTTGCGTCGGTGTCAGATCGTGATCGAAGATCACGGTGTCGATTTCAAAACCGTCCACCATCCCGCGAATCTCTTCCACCTTCCCGGAGCCGATCAGAGTGGCGGGATCGGCAGCCTGGCGTGTTTGGATGACAGTTTGAACCACCGTGGCGCCCGCGGTAGACGCCAGTGAGGCCAATTCCTCCAGAGATTCTTCCGCCCCAGTCTCACTCCGGCAATGACCCGGCTTCGTCCGGGCCTTCCAGTCGATGCCAACCAGAACTGCCCGTTCCGTTGTGGACCCGGCGGTGTCTTTCAGAATTCTGATCTATTCCGCCTCCGGGGGTGACAGCGGTGCGGGCGAGGCAGGCGCGGGTTGCGCTCCCACATACCCACCGCCGCTATGAGCAGACTTCGGCACCACCACAGTGGAGATGGCGTGCTTGAAAATCAGTTGCTCCTGGTTATTCGTCTCGAGCACGACGGAATACTTATCGAAGCTTTTGATCCGGCCACTCAGCTTCACCCCACTCATCAGATAGATGGTGAGAAATGTCTTGTCCCTGCGGGCATTATTGAGGAATGCCTCCTGGATGTTTT
>JADLBG010000861.1 GCA_020847895.1 Bryobacterales bacterium | reverse complement strand
TGAACTTCCAATAGACGCGGAAATAAGCGATCGTGGTCGCGGGGTGGTTCTTGTTTTCGAGCGAGCCCTTGTAGTCCTGGTAGACGATCGGGTAACCCTCGGTCCACTTGAGGCCCTGGTTCAGTTCGTCGCCGTTGAAACGCTGAAAGGTCATGAAGCCGATACCCGGATTGAGGAGCACATCGCCGATCTCCCTTGGGCGCACAATGACGTCCTGGGCGCTTAACGAAGCGCAGAAACAGAACAACAAGAAAATGGTTCGGTTCATCGGTAGCTCACTTGCCTGCCGCCCAGAGGATAGCATTGTGAACGAGGTGCCGGTAGCTGGGGTGGCGGTGGGCCTCCGGGCCGTGGCCGAGTTGGATGACCACGACTCTCGATTTTTCGTAAGGGCTGATCCAGGCGAGCGGACCGTCGCTGGTGGGGTGAGTGGTTTCAAGCAACACCTGGGCGTCCTTGGAGATCCACATGTGCTTATAGGTTTCATCGTGAATGAGCATGGGCGGAATGCCCCGAAGGATGGGGTGGTCGCCGGCGGGCTTGGCGTCGATGTCGACATCGTGCAGGAAAGTGGAGGCGGGCTGGCCGCGATCCGGCTTTTCCAGGTAGCGGCCCGCCATGACATCGCGCCACCACCACTCCCAGGAGTTGAAGTCCATGAGGGCGTGGTGAAGGACGACGAGTCCTTTGCCGGATTCGAGGAATTGGGTGAGGTTGCGGCGCTGGTCTTCCGGGACTTCCTGGACCATGTCATAAAGAACAAGGACGTCGGTGCTCTTGCGGAGGTCGCCGCGATAGGCGACAGGGTGCGGGTTGACGGTGACGCGAATGGCCGGGTTGTTGTCGAAGACAGAGTAGAAACCGGGGTCGTGGCTATGGCCTCCGGTGACGAGGGTGACGCGGACGGGAGGTTCGGCAGGCGTTGTGGGGGCGGGCGCGGCTCCGGCGGCCCAGAGGGCGGCGCGCGTGAACATGGCGGCAAAGCCAGGGGCCGAGAGGGCGGCGGTGTCGTGGCCGAGGGCGGTGTAGAAGACGCGGCCGCCGCCGAAGGATGTGGTCCAGGCGATGGGTTCGTTTCGTCCCGTACCGTTCTGCCCGGGTGCGTCGAAGGCGGTGGCGAGGACGTGGGCGCCGGGGGCGAGGCGGAGGTTGTGATAGAGTTCGTCGGAGATGGGAAAGGTTGGCTCGAGGCCTTCGGTGATAGGGTGGGTTCGGTCCGTAATTTGGACTCGGAAGAGGTGTCGCTTACCGTGACCGCTCTTGGGGTCCTTATCGGACCAGCGGGCGCCGATGATTTGGGCGTAATCGGGCCATGGGGGCTCATGAATGCCCGTGCGGAAGTGCCGGTCGCCGAGGATTTCCATATCCCCGAAGGCATATGTGGCGGCGTGTGTAGCTACCAATCCCTTGCCGGAGCGGAGGAAGGCTTCGACGGCCTGCTCGGCGGCGGGGCTCCAGCGGGGGCCGCTGTAATCGGAGACGAGAACCTGATAGGGCTCGAGCGCGGCGGGGTTGAGGGCCGTGGGCTCTTCCGTAATGCGGACATCGAAACGGCCGGTGGATTCGAGGAGGCGTGCGAGGAACGGCGTTGTCGAGCGCCAATCGTGGTTGTTGCGGCCGGAGAGGATGAGGACGCGCAGCTTGCCGGGGGCGAAGAAATGGGAGGGTTCGGAGGCAAAGGCGGCGGCAGCGAGCAGGCTAATGAGAATGCGCATGGCGGGGCTCCGGTTGGGCGGCGAGGAGGGCTTCGAGGTGAGCGCGGCTGCGGACGGCCTGGTCCGGGGTGCCGCATTCGACCGAGAGCACGCCGCTGTAACCAGCGTCGCGGAGGATGCGAATGACGCGGCCCCAATCGATGACCCCATCGCCGCAGGCGCAGCCGACCGGCGTGCCCGTGACTTTACCTTTTTCGGACTCGGACATCCGAATACTGATATCTTTCGCGTGGACATGGACGACGAGGCGGGCGGCCGCGGCGAGGCCGGCGTAGGGATCCTCGCCGCCGAGATAGGCGTTTCCGGTGTCGTAGTTGACGCGTAGGAAGGGAGAGTCGACGAGGGTGGCGATGCGGAGTAGTCCCTCGGTGGTTTTCGAGATGCTCTGATGCGGCTCGATGCCGACGAAGATACCGTAGCGTTCGGCCGTACGGAGGACAGTGACCAGTGTGTACTTCATGACTCCGAAGGCTTCCTCGAGGGGAACCCAGGGAGGACGGATGCCTTCGTCGGTGTTAACGACGGGCGCGCCGATGGCGTGGGCGAAGCGGATGGCCTTCTGGAGATAGGGCACTGAGATTTCGGGGCGCATGAGGGGGCAGTGGGCGCTGAGGCCGGAGGCTCGGACCCGGTTGGCTTCGAGGATGTCGCGGATTTCGAGCGGGTCCTCGTCCATGGAAACGGAATGGAAGTATCCAGCCTCGCTCAGCAGTTCGCGGCCGTTGTGGACCATTGGCTCGATGAAGCGATAGCCGATGGCGGCGGCGCGGGCCACGCCTTCCGTGAAGGGCTTGTCTTCGCAGCGGATGAATTCCATGTTGATGCCGGTGTTCACAGCTCCCACTCCTTCTTCCAGCCAACGCGCTCCCTGCGCTGATAGGCGATATTGCCGATGTGGCAGGCCATGGCGGAGTAGTGGCCGTCGGCGGGTCCGCAATTGGGCGCCTTGCGGGAACGGACGCACTCGAGGAAGTTCGCCATGTGGGCGACTTCGGGGGAGCCGCCGGCGGTGACTTCGGGGCCGCCGTCGGCGGGGAGGAAGCGGTAGCCATAGCGGAAGATGTTGAGGCGTCCGCCGGCGCCGAAGAAGACGATGTCGGCGGATTCCTTGGAGAGCATGTTGGTGATGTTGGCCTCGAAGGTGACATTCAGCTTGCCGCCGTAATCGAGGATGAAGTTAACGTTATCGGGTGTGTCGCGGCCGTCGTGGTATTGGTAGATGCCGCCGAGGGCGACGGCGCTCGAGGGTTGCCGGATGCCGAGGAACCAGTGGACCACATCGATCATGTGAACGAAGAGGCCGCCGGTCTGGCCGCCGGTGGCGAAGTCCCAGTAGGCGAACCGGTTGAAGTAGCGCTTGGGGTCCCAGGGGATATGGGGAAGCCAGCCGAGGACGGCGTCCCAATCGAGGCCGGCGGGTTTGCTGTCCATGCCGGGGGGGACAGGGGTCAGGTAGCCGCTGTTGGCGTTCCAGACGGTACGGACCATGGTGACCTGTCCGATGCGGCCGGAATCGAAGAATCGTTGTTTGGCTTCGGCAAAGTGGGCGAGGCTGCGCTGTTGGGTGCCCACCTGGATGATACGGCGCGTTTCCCGTGCCGCGCGGACGACGTCGAGGCCCTGTTCAGGGAGAGAGGTCATGGGCTTTTCGACGAAGACATCCTTGCCCGCTCGGCAGGCATCGACGGTCATGCGGGAGTGCCAGTGATCGAGAGTTGCGACTATGACCGCGTCAATGTCCTTTCGGTCGAGGAGGGCGCGGTAGTCGGCGATTTTGTCCACGGGTTCGCCGATGAGATCGGCGGCTTGGGAGCGGCGTTGATCCCAGGCGTCGCAAAGGGCGGCCCATTGGACACCGCCGGCGAGTTTGGCCATGCGGATGAGGTGGGAGCCGCGGCCGCCCGTACCGATGATGCCGAGGCGGATACGGGAATTGGCTCCTGCGACGCGGGCGGCGGAGGCGGCGGTAAAGGCAGCGGCAGCCGAGGAGCCGAGGAAAGTGCGGCGGGAGGAATTGGGCATGGAAATCGCCTAGCAATCCGCGCACCACTCGAAGCGTGGCAGCCGGATTGCTAAGTGGGTTCGCATGACTCGACGGGACTGGTTGTGCGGATTGGCGCTGGGCGGACCGGGCGGCTATGCCCCGGTGCTGGCGGCGCAGGCTTACGTGTGGCAGCAGGCTCTTGCACGCGACAAACGGACGATTGCCGAGGGGGTGG
>JADLBG010000860.1 GCA_020847895.1 Bryobacterales bacterium | reverse complement strand
TGGCTTGGAGTAGTTACCAGCCGTCGGCGATACGGTAACCGAAGGGATCCGCGCCCGCTTCGATGACGCCGGTGGGAAGCGAGAGCACGACGACCGGCATGGCGCCCACGCCCCAGCGGCTGCGGGTGCTGACGCGGTTCCCCATCATCACCAGTTCCTGAAACGATTGGCCGGACATGCGCTCGTCGATTTTGAGGTCGCCGGGGACCATGGCGTGGTTGTCGAAGCTCGAGACGAGGTGGCGCGTTTCAAAACGCGGCGCTTCGACGGCTTCCTGGGCGTTCATGCCGTACTCGATGACGTTCAGCAGAACCTGAAGCAGCGATTGGTCCTGATTGTCACCGCCCGGCGTGGACATGACAAGGAACGGCCTGCCGCCTTGTGTGACGAGGGTGGGGCTCAAAGTAATGCGCGGGCGCTTGCCGCCGGCGAGTTCGTTGGGATGGCCGGGAATGAGCAGGAAGCTCTGCGCGCGCTGGGTGAGAGGAATGCCGGTGTCGCCGGCGATGACGGATGGCATCCAAGCGCCGGAGGGCGTCGCGGAGAACATGACCCCGTCCTTGTCGAGAGCATCCACGCAGGTGGTGTCGCGCGCCTGCAGCATTTCATCGGGGGAGAACTTCACCATGTCGGCGACGGAGGGATGTTTGAGGTTGTAGCCGGGAATGCGGCCGGGTAGGAATTCCATGGAAGCCTTGGGGCCGATCTGGCGGCGGCGCTCGGCGGCGTACTGTTTCGAAAGAAGAATTTCCGTGGGAATTTTGGAGAATTTCGGATCGCCGTAGTAAGTGTCGCGATCGGCATAGGCGAGTTTCAAGGCCTCGAGTACGCGGTGGACATATTCGGCGGAGTTGTGCGGGAGCGAGCGCAGATCGTAGCCTTCGAGGATATTCAAAGCTTCGATCATCGAAGGCCCCTGGCTCCAGAATCCGGGCTTGTAGACGGTGTAGCCGCGATAGTTGGTCGAAACAGGCTGCTCGGGCTGGAGTCGGAAGGCGGCCATGTCTTCGTAGCGCAGAAGTCCGCCGTTGGCGCGGCTGAAGGCGTCGATCTTGCGGGCGATTTCGCCGCGGTAGAAGTAGTCGCGGGCGGCGTCGATGGCGGCCTGGCGGCTCTTGCCGGCGGCGAGGGCGTGTTTTTCGGCGCTCACCATGGCGCGGAAGGTGCGGGCGAGATCGGGCTGGCGGAAGATTTCTCCAGGCTGTGGAACGTGCCCGCCGGGAATCCACACGCGGCGGGAGTCCGGCCACATATCGAAGAAGCGGCGGGTGCTGGCGATGATGCGGGAGCGCATTTCGTCAATCGCCATGCCATCGGCGAGATCGATGGCCGGCTGGAGGGCTTCGCCCAGAGACTTCGTGCCGAAATCGCGCAAGGCGACCATGCAGGCGTCCGGCAACCCCGGGACGAGGGCCGGCATGAGGCCGGCGACGGGAACCATGCCCTTGAGCCCGCCAGGTTCCATCATCCAGATCTCGCCGGGCTGGAGGCGGCGCTTGCGGTAGAAATCCGCGGTAGCCTCTTTCGGCATGGTGCCCACGCCGGCGATAGCAAATACCTTCCCTTCTTTCGTGCGGATGAGGATGGGAGCTTCGCCGCCGAAGCCGACGTGGGAAAACTCGGCTACCGAGGCGGCGAATGTGGAGGCGACACCGGCGTCGACGGCGTTTCCGCCCTGGTGGAACATGCGCATGCCCGCTTCGGTGGCCCAGTCGGAACCGCCTCCTACCGCGCCGCGCGTCCCGCGCACCGGACGGCGCATGGGCCGGTCCATTTCCCGCTTCTGACTATAGAGGTGAGTTGCCAGCAGCAGGGCCGGCAAGACCAGTAACCAGCGCGCAGTCTTGCTCCGCATAGTGATAAGGCCATTATAATGGTGGTTCATCCCTGAGTATTTCCCGCGCCATGGAAGCCGAGGAGCCCGCCCGAAAAGAAGAAGAGGAAACCGGTGACGTTCCCGCCGAAGCGATGCTCTATTGTCCGGTGTGCAATCAACGGCTGAGTGAACACAAGTGCAAGCTGGTCTGCACGCGATGCGGCTATTACATGAGTTGCGCGGACTACTACTGAGCAAAGGAGATCCATGAGCGAGCTTGCCGATCTGTTGGAGCGATTCCGCCGCGGCGGGGAGTTGCTGGCCGTGGTGACCACGGGCGCCGCCGGAGCGGAATTGGATTGGACTCCGGAGCCGGGCAAATGGAGCGTGCGGCAGATTGTGTGCCACCTCTCGGATTCGGAGATTGTCGGCGCGGACCGTTTGCGCCGGGTGATCGCGGAGGACAACCCGACGCTGATCGCCTATGACCAGGAAGCTTGGGCGGCAAGACTCGACTACCACAAGCGCAAGTTTTCCCATGCCATCGAGATGTTCCGGCGGATGAGAGTGGAGAACTACGAATTGCTGAAGGATCTTCCCGAAGAGAACTACCGGCGCACAGGGAAGCACAGCGAGGATGGGGAGATCAGCCTGCTGGAGTTGCTGCGGGGGTATGCCGAGCACGCCGAGGCGCACGCCAGACAGATCCAGGCTTTGCGCCAGCAATACAAACAAATGAAGGCGAAATGATTGGAAGAATTCTCGTGTGCGCGGCGGTTGCGCTTGCCACGCTATGGGCGGAGAGTTCCGAGGCGCGGCGGTGGTGGGCGCATGTGCAGTTTCTCGCCGGCGACCGGTTGCAGGGCCGCGATACGGGGAGCGCCGGGCACAAGGAGGCCGCGCGCTACATTGCCCAGGAGTTCGAACGGGCGGGGTTGCGCCCGAAGGGCGTGGACGGTTACATGCAGCCGGTGCGGTTCCGCAAGCTGAGCATTGATGAAGGTGCGTCGAGTCTCGCGCTGGAGGACAGCGGGCGCGTGGTTCCCCTGAAACTGGGCGATGACGCGTATTTCAGCCTGCGCGGCAACCTGGATCCGGAAGTGGAAGCGCCGATGGTGTTCGCGGGCTACGGATTCTCGGTTCCCGAAAAGAACTACAACGAGTTTGCGGAGCTGGATTTGAAGGGCAAGCTGGTGGTGTATCTGACCGGAGGTCCAGGAAACATTCCGGCTGCGCTGCTTTCGCACAACCAGTCCGCGGGGGTGCGCTGGGCGCGGCTGAAGGAGGCGGGGGCAATCGGGATTGGGATCATCTCCAATCCGCGGACGACAGACATTCCCTGGGCGCGGGCGCGGCTGGCGCGATTGCTGCCCTCGATGCAACTGGCGGACTTTCCGCCGGATGGTCCGCGCGCCGCCATCGTCATCAACCCGGACCGGGTCAATCTGTTCTTCGAAG
>JADLBG010000859.1 GCA_020847895.1 Bryobacterales bacterium | reverse complement strand
GCCGGCCTCCCGCGAGTTCGGACAAACCGGTGCGCAGCGCCGAAGCCCAGTCTGTGCGCTTGTGCCATAATCAGGCTGTATGCGTACAGATTGGGTTTCGAAGCGCGCAGGGGATAAGATCCGCACCCAGATGCACTATGCCCGCAAGGGGATGGTGACGGAAGAAATGGAGTATGTGGCGCACCGGGAAAGGATTACCCCGGAAATGGTGCGCGACGAGGTAGCCCGGGGGCGGATGATCATCCCGGCGAACGTGAACCATACCAACCTCGAGCCGATGGCGATCGGGGTTGCGTCGAAGTGCAAAATCAACGCAAACATCGGCAACTCCGCGACGACGTCAAATATCGACGAGGAGTTGGACAAGCTGCGCTATTGCGTGAAGTACGGAGCCGATACGGTGATGGACCTGTCAACGGGCGGGGACATTCCGCGGATCCGCAAGGCGATCATCGACAATTCTCCCGTGCCGGTGGGCACGGTGCCCATCTACGAAGCCCTTTCGCGCGTGCGGCGGGTGGAGGATCTCACCGCCGGGGTCATGCTGGAGGTGATCGAGGAACAGGCGCGGCAGGGCGTGGATTATATGACCATCCACGCCGGCGTGCTGATCCAATACATCCCGCTGACCACGCGGCGTGTCACGGGTATCGTGAGCCGGGGCGGTTCGATTCTGGCCGAGTGGATGGTGAAGAATCACCGGCAGAATTTTCTTTACGAACGCTTCGAGGATATCTGCGGGATTCTCCAGAAATACGATGTGAGTTTCTCGCTGGGCGACGGACTGCGGCCGGGGTCGCTCGCGGACGCAAGCGACGAGGCGCAGTTTGCGGAGTTGAAGACGCTGGGCGAGTTGACGCGCATTGCCTGGAAGCACGATGTGCAGGTAATGATCGAGGGTCCGGGTCATGTGCCGATGGACCAGATCAAATTGCAGGTGGAGAAAGAGAACGAACTCTGCCACGAGGCTCCGTTCTATACGCTGGGGCCGCTGGTGACGGATTTCGCGCCGGGCTACGATCACATCACTTCGGCGATCGGGGCGGCAATGATCGGCTGGTACGGGGCGTCGATGCTGTGCTACGTGACGCCGAAGGAGCACCTCGGGCTGCCGAACCGCGAAGATGTGAAGGCCGGGATCATCGCCTACAAGATTGCGGCGCATGCGGCGGATGTCGCTCGGCACAGGCCGGGCGTGCGCGACCGGGACGATGAACTCTCGCGGGCGCGCTATCGTTTCGACTGGCGGCGGCAGTTCGAACTGGCCCTCGATCCGGAGACGGCGCAGGCGATGCACGATGAGACGCTTCCGCAGGAGGGCTTCAAAGACGCGCACTTCTGCTCGATGTGCGGGCCGAAGTTCTGCTCGATGAACATCTCCTCGAAGGTGGAGAGTTTCACGATGGAAGAAGCGGAAGCCGTGCTCGGCGAGGAGTCGAAACAGGAGTCGCTGGTGCATCTGGCCGGGGCGCAAGGAGACTAACGGCGGCCCATGCTGGTGATCGACACGCACGCGCATATCTACTCGCCGGACGAGAAGAAGTATCCGCCGATCGCCAAACCGCTGCGCCCGCCGGCGGGGAAGGGATCGCTGGAGCATCTGAAGGAGATCGCCAAGGCGAACGGAGTGCAGGCGGCGTGCGCGATCCAGGTGAGCACGTTCTACCGGTTTGACAACCGCTACATCTGCGATTCGGCGGCGGCGAATCCGGGATGGGTGGCGGGAGTATGCACGCTCGATCCGGACGATGCGAAGAGCCCGGCGCTGCTCAAGCAGTTCGCGGCGAAGTACGGAATCAAGGGGATGCGGAGCATTCCGGCGAAAAACGGAAAGCTGGATCACCCGGGCGTACGGGCGCTGTGGAAAGCAGCGGCGGATCTGGGAATCGTGATCAACGTGCTCATCAACCACGAAAAGGCCCCCGAGGCGGAGAGAATGCTGGCGGACTTCCCTGCCCTGCGCGTGGTGTTGGACCATTGCCTGAATCTGAAGGCGGGTCCGGAGATGGCGCCTATCCTGAAGGCGGTGCTGCGGTTATCACAGTATAAGAATCTGCACGCAAAGCTGACGTTCCTGCCCACGGGAAGCGCGACAGGTTATCCCTGCGCGGACATGCACGCGCCCTGCCTGCAGATTGTGGATACCTATGGGGCGGAGCGATGCATTTGGGGGAGCGACTTCCCGAATGAATTGTGGACTCCGCGCGTCAGTTACGCCGAGCACCTGCGGATCTTTCAGCGGGACCTGCCGTTGAAGCCGGCGGCGCGGACGGCGATTCTCGGCGAAACGGCGCACAAGCTCTGGTTTGGTGGAAAGCGCTTCGCGGCCTGACTCATCTGGCAAAATAGTAGCTTGCCCATGTCATTTGACTCCGCAAATTACGGCGAGGAGGTTGCGGCTATTCTCACGCTCGATGGGAACGGGGAGCGCCTGATGCCGCTGGCGGGTGGACGCTGCAGTTCTCCGGCGGCGCGCGCCCGGCTGCCGCGGTGGAGCGCCCAGGAGTTGTTTGAAGGCAGCAGGGCTCCTGGAGCGGCGTTGAGCGGACTATGGTTGTATTTTTCCTGCCTCGACGAATCGCATTCGATGTCGCAGGCGATCCACACGGCGGACGGCAGTTTCTGGCACGGCATCATGCACCGGCAGGAGCCCGATCCAGGTAACTCCGGCTACTGGTTCCGGCACGTGGGCGCGCATCCAGTCTTCCCCAGGCTGGCGGAAGAAGCGGCGCGGCTGGCGGCGGAGATTCCGAACACCGGCTTCGTTGCCGGCGAGAAGTGGGATCCGCTGGCATTCATTGACTTCTGCGAAGAGGCGCGGCGCCGGCCGGGATCGGAAGCGGAAACGCTGGCGCTGCACATTCAGCGGGCGGAGTGGCAGATCCTGTTCGATTACTGTGCGAGCCCCGCATGAAGCGTCTTTTCTGGCTACTGCCGCTGCTCGGGATAGGCGCTCTGGCGTGGTACGTATATCTTTTGCGGACCGCTCCACCGGAAGTATCCTTTACCAAAGTGCGGCGGGAGACGCTGATCAGCTCCGTTCTGACCAACGGGAAGGTGGAGCCGCTCGAGTGGACCGCACTGCGCGCGGAGCGCGAAGGCACGGTAGTGCGCGTGGGTGTCGAGAGGGGGCAAACGGTAGCCAAAGGGGCGGTGCTGGCGGAACTGGACGCGGAAGAGGCAAGGGTAAGTCTCACGGCGGCGCAGGCTCGGGTGGCTTCGGCGAGGGCGGAACTGGACCTGCTCGACAAAGGGGGGCGGACGCGGGATATCGTCGAACTGAACTC
The DNA here is from genome assembly GCA_020847895.1 of Bryobacterales bacterium. GTDB lineage: Bacteria > Acidobacteriota > Terriglobia > Bryobacterales > Bryobacteraceae > CADEFT01. The sequence continues at coordinate 2,071 of JADLBG010000859.1, read as the reverse complement.
CTCGATCGAGAAGGACAGGATCGACCTGGCGGATGCGAAGCGGAACTACGAGACGCTGCAACGGCTGGTGACGAAGAATGCAGCCACCAGATATGAACTCGATCAGGCCAGGCAGAAGATCCAACTGCTTGAAACGGACATCCAGTCGCTGACCCAACGGCGGGAGGCGCTGGTTTCGAAGCAGGACCGGGCTGCCGCCAAGGCAAAGCTGGACGAAGCCGGGACCGCCGTCGAGACGGCGAAACGGCGCATCGAGTTGTCCTACATCCGGGCTCCTCTTGCGGGAACGGTCTACCAGTTGGAGGTTCGCACCGGGGCTTATGTGCGGCCGGGAGACCTGGTGGCTCAGATCGGGCGGCTCGATCGCGTCCGGGTGGTGGTCTATGTCGATGAGCCCGATTTGGGACAAATCCGGATAGGGCTCCCGGTGACGATCACTTGGGAGGCGCTTCCCGGAAGGAAGTGGACGGGCACGGTGGAGAAGCTTCCAACCGAGATCGTGGCCCTGGGATCGAGGCAGGTCGGATTGGTGGCCTGCATTATCGAAAACCCGGAGCGGCTTTTGCTTCCCAACACGAACGTGAATGTGCAGATCCGGACGAACGTGGTGAACGACGCGATCACCATTCCGAAGGAGGCGCTGCGGAGGCAGAATACCCAAGCCGGAGTGTATCTGCTCGAGAGCGGGAATCGCGTCTTTTGGCGGCCGGTGCGGATCGGGGCTTCGAACATCACGAAGGTTCAGGTGACGGAAGGGTTGAAGGAGCAGGATCAGGTTGCGCTTCCCACCGATGTCGCGCTGCGCGATGGGCTGGTGGTGAAGCCGGTGTTCGCTGAGCCGTAAGTCAATCGGAGCGCTCACGGGCGCGCTCGAGCAGATCGATCAGCAATTTCAGGTCACGCGCGCCCAGGTGGCCGAGCATGCGTTTGCTTGCCTCGAGGACAGGACCATCGAGGGCGAAGAGGAGGTCGAGGCCGGCGGGAGTGATGCGGGCGGTGACCACGCGGCGGTCCTTGGAGTCGCGGGAACGCTGGGTGAGGCCGCGGTTTTCGAGACGGTCAAGGAGGCGGGTGATGTCGGGGTCGCGGGTGATCATACGGCCGGCGATCTCGCCGCAGGGGAGCCCATCGGGGCCGGCGCCGCGAAGGATGCGGAGGACGTTGTACTGGGCGTCGGAGAGTTGCTGCGAGTCGAGGACGGCGGCATGAGCGCGCTGCAAGGCGTCAGCGGTGCGGAGGAGGTTGAGGAAGGCCTCTTCCTCGAGGAGCGGGAAGGGTTTGGACTGTTTGATATCGGCGGAGAGTTTTCCGGCCACGGCCCATAGTATCCGTTTTAACGGAATTCGTCAAGAGGAATACTCCTCCCGCCTCTCTCTTTCCATTCAAAGTGTGACCCGGCTCACTTCCCATCCCGGCAACCACGCCTCAGACCTCGTCGAATGGAAGCTGTATAATCCGTGAGTATTCGACGGCCTTGAACTGGGGGAATTGGCATGGAGCTTACGAGGATTGCCGTGCTGTTCGTCATTCCGGGCGTGCTTCAGTGCGCGCCGGAGGGGAATGACTTGTTTACCGCGCTGCGGGACGGGGATGCCGCCGCGGCGCGCCGTTTTTCGACGGATGTAAATGCGAGGGACGAAACCGGCGCCACTGCGCTTATGTATGCCGCGCTGTATTCGGACGCGGAGACTGTCCGGCTGCTGCTCAATCAGGGGGCGAATCCCAATGCCGCTGATAACGCCGGCGCGACGGCTCTGATGTGGGCGATACCAGACGAAGAGAAAGTCCGGCTGCTGCTCGACCACGGCGCAAAAGTAAACGTGGTTTCCAAAGCGACGGGCCGCACTCCGTTGCTGATTGCCGCCGGGCGGCCCGGAGCCGCACCGGTGGTGCGACTCCTGCTCGAAAAAGGCGCTGACCCGAAAGCCCGCGACAGGAATGAGGAGACTGCGCTCATGCGAGCGGTGTACAGCAACGAATCCGGGATATTCCGCCTCTTGCTGGACCGTGGCGTGGACGTGAACGCGAAGAGCCGAAGCAATTACACAGCTCTCATGGAGGCTGTGAGTCT
>JADLBG010000858.1 GCA_020847895.1 Bryobacterales bacterium | reverse complement strand
TGTTGGATTATAGCACCCCCCTCCTCCAGACCCTCTCTGATCTGGTCGCCATCAACAGCATTAACTCCGCCTACCAGGGTGGCGTCACCGAGGAAGAGGTTGCGCGTTACGTCGAGCGGTTCTTCGCCGCCCGCGGCATCGAAACGTTTCGCCAGGATGTGATGCCCGGACGGTTCAATGTGATCGCCTGCCTCCACGGACTCCAACCAGGGAGGCGCGTCATCCTCGAAGCCCACATGGATACGGTCTCCGTCGCGGGCATGACCATCCCGCCGTTCGAACCCGTCATCAAGGATGGGCTCCTGTACGGGCGCGGTTCGTGCGATACCAAGGCCGGACTGGCGGCGATGATGCACGCCCTGGCGTATCTCCACGGGCAGCGGATCACGCCGCCGTGCGAGGTGTGGCTTGCCGCGGTGGTGGACGAGGAGTACTCGTTTCGCGGCGTGGTGAAGCTTTGCGATGGCCTCGATGCGCATGCCGCCATCGTAGCCGAGCCCACCGAACTCCGGGCCGTGGCCGCATCGAAGGGCGTGCTGCGCTGGAAGGTGCGGACCATCGGAAAGGCATCGCACAGCGCAAAGCCTCATCTGGGCAACAATGCCATCGTCCAGATGACGCACGTGATTGCGGCCTTTGAGCGCGAGGCTGCGCGGCTGGCCGCGAAACCGCACCCGCTGCTCGGGCCGGCCACTCTGAATGTGGGATTGATCCGCGGCGGGGAGCAGATCAATTTCGTGCCGGATTCCTGTGAGATCGCCATTGACCGCCGCCTCATTCCCGGCGAGGACCCGCTCGAGGTGTGGGCGGAGGCCGGAAGGATGATCGAGGAACTGCGGCTCGGCCATCCGGACCTCGTAACGGAAATGAGTTCGCCGATGATTGCGGATGCCGCCATGGAGACCGGCGCTTCCGAACGGGTGGTGCAGGCGGCTCGGCAGGTATTGAAAAGCCTCGGTCTTCCCAGCGAGCCCGAGGGCGTGCCCTACGGCAGCGACGCGTCCAAACTGGCAAGACAGGGCGTTCCAAGCATCATCTTCGGCCCCGGCAGCATCGACCGGGCTCACGCCGCCGTGGAGTACGTCGAGTGCAGCCAGGTGGAGTTGGCCTTCGAGTTCTACGTTCGATTCTTACAACAGTTTCAATAACAGACCATGCAGTCTCTGATCGACAAACAGCAATTCGCCCTCCCCGAAGGAGTCGCCTACCTCGACACGGCGGCCGAGGGGATTCCGCCGCTTACCGTGGAAGCGGCGCTCGCCGCCTATTGGCGGGAGAAGAGCAGGGGTACTCCTGGGAGGAAGAAGCTTTATGAGGAATTGCGGGAGGCCGCAAACACAGCCGCGCGCCTGCTCGGCACGGATGCGGAGAATGTCGCGTTCCTTTCCCACACCACGGAGGCGCTGAACCTGCTGGCGAACTCCATCAATTGGCGGCCCGGGGACGAAGTCCTCATCTGTGATCTCGAGTTTCCCTCGAATGTCGTGGCCTGGCTGCGGCTGCGAAGCCTCGGGGTCAAGGTGGTGGTGGTCCCGTCCTCCGGCGGCAGAGTGGAGTTGGAGGATTGGAAGGCAAGGTTGTCCGAACGCACCAGGGTGGTCTCCGTCAGCAAGGTGAGCTACAAATCGGGCACCGGGATTCCCTATCTCGAGCAACTGGGCGGGCATGCCCAGGCGGTAGGAGCGCTCTTCTGCGTCGATGCCACGCAGGCGCTGGGGCGAGTGCCGATGCCGTTGAATGGTGTCGATCTCCTCGCTGCCAGCAGCTACAAGTGGCTGCTGGGGAGCCACGGCGTGGGAGTGGTCTACGCCTCCCCGCGGCTGCGCGAGATGGTTACGCCTGCCTCGATGGGTTGGTTCGCGCTGGAGGAGTTGTTTCACCCGCACCGGTTCGAGACGTACACGCCCAAGCGCGGCGCGGCTTCGCTGCAAGCCGGCATGCCAAATTTCCCCGGCATCTTTGCACTGAAGGCGGGATTGGAATGTATTCTCCAACCAGGCGTGGAGCGGATCGATCAGGAATTGCGTCCGCTGGTAGCGGCGCTGCGCAATGGCCTGGCGGAGCAGGGATGGGAATTGCTGACGCCCGCGGAGGAGCGCTTTGCTTCCGGCATCGTCTCGTTCCAGCATCCACAGCCGCAACAACTGGCCGCACGCCTCGCCGAAGAGGGTGTGATCGTGTGGGGCGGAGACGGCCGTATCCGCGTCTCCGTTCATCTCTACAGCGAAGAGGAAGACGTGGCGCAATGCCTTTCAGCCATCCGGCGAATCACAGCGCGCTAGAACGGAAGCGTATGGTATCCATCAAGGCGTTACCCGAACGGGAAGGGGAAGTGGAAAGAGTCTACCGGCTGCTGAAAGGCTGGATCCTCGAAGGCCGGCTGCGCCCCGGAGATTTCCTGTCGGAGGTGGAGCTAGCCCGGCAGTGTGAGACTTCCCGCACGCCGGTTCGCGAAGCCTGCAATCTGCTCTCGCAGGAGAAGTGGATCCAGCGCATCCGTCACAAAGGCTACGTGCTGCCGCCGATTTCCATCCGCGACATCATCGAGGTCTACGAATACAGGAAGCTGCTCGAATGTTTCACCGCGGAGCGCGCCGCCGCCAGCGCCACCGCCGAGGAAGTGAAAACACTCCGCGACATTGTGGCCGCGGAAGACCGCATGGATCTGGACATGGACCAATTTCTCAAGGGCAATCAGACGTTCCACACCAGGTTGGGGGAGATTGCGCGGAACCAGCGGGTGCTCGAGCAACTACTGCTCACCCTTCAGTACGTCCAGCGGCTGGATGTGCTCTCCACGCAGCGGGACACGCGTCCGGTGCCTCACCGGGACATCGTGCGGGCGATTGAGGCAAGGAACGTCCAGGAGGCGGGCCGCGCCATGGCGGAGCATATCAATGTCTCCCGCGATCAGATGCTGCGCCTGTTCGGATCGTAATCCGATGAGGAAGGACAAGCAATGAGTGAGTCCGGTTATTGGGAGCGCACGGACACGTTCGAGCAGAAGATGAAGCTGCTCGAAGCCGCCTGGAAGCGGAATGATTTTCGCGTTGTGCGAGCGTTGACAAACTCGCTGCGCATCATGGCCATGCAGGCGCAGGCGGAAGAGGAGAATCCTCGAAGTCCGGTTACGGGCGTCCGGGAGGATACGGTGGACTCTCTGCCCGCCGCCTGGCGGGCATGGGCCAAGGGTTGGAGCCGCTTCCAGGCCTTCGCGCTCGATGAGACCGCGGGACAGAACCGGCCGCCCGAGCCCGTCGAACTCACGCTGCGGGTGGCCGCTGACCACGCCGATTCCCTGGCAAGGGAAGTTCGCGTGGCGCGCATTGCGGACGGGGAGTTGCGCGAGGTCCCCTGCCAGGTGTTCGGCGAGATCCGGCGCGGACAGGAGCGGCTGGGCAAGGTTCTCTTCCTTGCCGGCGGGGCGGCCCACCAGCGGCAGAGCTACCTCATCTTCTACGGCAATCCGGACGCTGAACTGCCGCAGTATCCCTCTGATCTCGAAACGCGGGGCGAAGGCTACGGCCTCGACATCGAGAACGATTTCTTCCGCGCGAAGCTTTCGCGCCAGATGGGCCAACTCGAACGTTTGACGATCAAGCGCGAACACGGGCTGGAATTGTTCGCGGGCGGAGAAGGGCACGGCGAGCCGCCCGGGATCGACTGGGCTCACGATTACGTAACTTCCGGGCGGCTGCAAAAGCTCCGCATTACGCTGTGGGAGACGTGCCCGGATTACGAAGTGGTGCGCGGTCCGCTGTGCACCATCGTCCGCAGATGGGGCTTTCCGTATTCTCCCGTGCATCCGATCTTCTCGCCGGCGCGGATTCACATGGATGTCGAGTACCGGTTCTACTCCGGCCTGCCATGGTTCCATAAAACCGGCACGATGACGGCGCTGAAGGATGTGGAGGTGGATGCGCTGCGCGACGACGAGTGGGTGTTTTCCGGACAATCCTTCACGGATATTCTGTGGATGGGGCCGGACGGCAAGCTCCGCACCGGACCGGTGGCTCCCGAGTTCGCGGACAACATCTGGGCTGTCGGATTCTGCAATAACGTCAGCAAGGATTCGTTCCTCGCGCTGTTCCTGGAGCACCGCGGGGAGGGATTGCCGGAGTTGAAGCATTCCGGCTCACCCATGATGTACTACCGCTGGCATGGCCACGTCTGGAGCCGCTATCCACTGCCGGTGAAGAACGTTCCGGCGGGCGCCGTACTGCACCAGAAGAACGCCTATGTGGCGATTCCCTTCCCCACGAAAGAAGGTCCGCGGCAGTTGGAGGACTTGCGCCACCGGCTGCTGAATCCCTATCAGATTTCCGCCTTGGCGAATCATGGAAGCGCCTCGAGAGAACAGGGCGGACAACTCGCGCGGCCGGGCGAGGCGGGTGATAGTCCCATCTCGAAGAAAGCCTTGTGGGACGCGCTCGGCGGGTGCAAGGACGAACAACTCTACGCTTCGGACATCAATGTGGTGGACCTTGGCCTGGTCTACGACATTCGCGTCCGCGGCGATGTGGTGCATGTAGTGATGACCATGCCTCACCGCGGCCGGCCTCTACTTGGGTATTTCACCTATGGTTCCGGCGGGAACACGACTCCCGTGCGCCAGCAGTTGATGAAAGTTCCCGGCGTGCGGAAGGTGGTGGTGGAGCAGACCTGGGAGCCGGGGTGGAATTCCAACCGGCTCACTCCGGAGGGCCGCCGGAAACTCGGGCTTGATAGTTGAAGGCGGGCGCTGCGAGGTCCGTCGCAGTCTGATATCCTCGTCCTCTCATGAAGGGACGAACTTTTCTTTTTCTGATGCTGGCCGCGCAACCCGGGCTCGGGCAGGCCATCTCCGAAACCATCCGGGTTGAAGGCCATGTCGCCGTCCCCATGCGGGATGGGGTGAAGCTGTACGCCGACGTGTACCGGCCGCGAAGGGAAGGGCGGTTTCCCACTATCATCACCCGCACGCCTTACGGGGTGCAGCGCGACGGCATGCATCCAGCCGTTATCGCTTTCGCTCAGCACGGCTATGCGGTGGTGGTTCAGGATGTGCGCGGCCGCTATGAATCCGAGGGCGCCTGGGATCCCTTCCGCAATGAAGCCAACGACGGATATGACACGGTGGAGTGGGCGGCGCGCCAGCCGTGGTCGAACGGCAAAGTCGGCATGCACGGAGGATCGTATCTGGGCCATGTTCAGTGGCAGGCGGCCACCATGGCGCCGCCGCATCTGACGGCCGTCTTTCCCGTTCTAGCCTCCACCAGCATCTACCACAACACCTTCTTCCACGGCGGGGCCTTCAAACTCGCGCTGGCGTTCGGCTGGGGCGTGGTGCGCATGCCGAACCGCATCATGAATCCGCAGTACTGGCACACGGAGTCCTACGCGCCGGAGGAACTGAAGTACGAGAACATCATCTGGACTTTGCCGCTGAACCGCATTGACCTGGAGTCCTCCGGACAGAAGGTTGGATTCTTCCGCGACTGGCTGCGGCATCAGAGCTACGACAGCTACTGGCGCGCCATCAGCGATGAGGAACGGTTCCAGTCAGTGAAGGTTCCGGCCCACACGTTCGGCGGATGGTTCGACCTGCTGCTGGGCGGGACATTGAATGGCTATACGGGGTTGCGGGCGAAGGGCGCCACCGAGGCTGCGCGGAAGGGCGCGAAGATGATCATCGGGCCCTGGGGCCACGGTGCCAGCCAGAAATACGGCGACATCGATTTCGGGCCGCGGGCGATGCGCTCGCTGTTCGATATGGAACTGCGCTGGAATGACCATTACCTGAAGGGGATCGACAACGGAATCGATCGCGAACCGCCGGTGGAGCTATTCCTCATGGGGGTGAACAAGTGGGTTCAATATGAGGATTGGCCGGCGCCGGGCACGAAGTTCACTCCGGTGTACCTGGCAAGCGGCGGCAATGCCAACTCGATGCGGGGAGACGGAAAGCTTCAGTTCGAGGCGCCCTCCGGAGCGGATGCGGACAGGTTCGTCTATGATCCGAACAACCCTGTCCCGAGCCTGGGCGGCAACGACTGCTGCGGGGCTCCTTTTCCGACGGGGCCTCGCGACCAGCGGCCGGTGGAATCGCGCCACGATGTACTCGTTTACACCAGCGAGATCCTGAAGGATCCGCTGGCGATTGCCGGGCCCGTGAAGATGAAACTGTACGCGGTGACCGATGGCCGCGACACGGACTTCATGATCAAGCTGGTGGACGTTTATCCGGATGGTACGGCGTGGAACATCGCGGAAGGGATCCTGCGGGCGCGCTTTCACAAGGGGCTGGACAAGATGGAGCTACTGGAGCCGAACCGCACCTACGAACTGGAGATCGACATGCGCGGGACGGCGAATGTGTTTCAGCCCGGCCATCGCATCCGGGTGGACGTCACCAGCAGCAACTTCCCGCAATATGACCGCAATCCGAATACGGGAGAAGATCTGGGCGCGTCCGGCACGGTAAGAGTCGCGCGGCAGACGGTGTTTCACTCGAGCGCCGCCAAGTCGCATATCGTCCTGCCGGTGGTCAGCCTGCCGTAGATGCCAGGGCGGCGGCCTCACATTCCCGCTCTCTGCCCCGAACCACTCTGCGGCCGGCGAGTCTGCGGCTGGTCTCGGTAACCACCGTCCACTGGCGCTCGCCCATGTCGCCGTCACAATACAGCACCACCCAATCCTTCGTCATGCCCAACTGATGGGCTCGCGGAGTGTTCGAGTAGAGCGCGGTGTAGTGGCGGTTCGCGCGGTCCGTGTGCAGAATGGGAAGCCACGCCTCATGGGCCGGATTCATACGTTTGGGAGCAATCTTCGGAAGCGTGTTTGCCGCGGCGCGTTCGCGGTACTCCCGGTCCACGTCGAGCAGTTCCTCGACAGGCACTGCCGCAACCGGCGGCGGGATTCGCCGGGGAGGCCTGCCCAGCCGTATGCTCAGTGAATCAATGACGGCGGCCACCCGTTTCGGACCGAACCCATGAATCGCGGCCAGGCGTCCATCGTGAGCGGCGGCTTCCAGGTCTTCCAAACAGGAAATATGGTGTTCCCGATGCAGCCGGGCCGCCCATAGAGCGCCAATGCCGGGAACAGTCGCCAGCAGCTTTTCCGGATCGGTTTCCCCGCGCAGACGGTCCAGCAGCCTGAGCTTGCCCGTCTGGATGAGTTCCGATAGGGAGGCGGCGAGCCGCTCTCCGATTCCGAGACTCCGCCTCAGCCCCACCTCACCCTCGCGCGTCCACAACTCCTCGACCGGCTCGGCATACGATTCGATCTGGCGGGCCGCGTTTCGATAGGCCTGGACGCGGAATGGGTTTCCGTCCTGCCGGGCCAGCAAATCGGCCACTTCGCGTAGCCGTCTCGCCAGAAAGCGATTCACCGAGGCTCCTTCTTTTGTTTGAGCAATCTTCGTGCCAGGAACACCGGCTGCGTTGATCTCGACGGCACATTCTACCGGGCCTGCGGCTGCCACTCGAGATAGAGCGTGTGATCGGGCTTCAGATGGACACGTATGCCGAGCTTCTGCCCTTCCCGGTCGAGCGTGTTGCACAACCATTGCGCGCTCTTCAAAGAGGCATGCCGGAGGCGGAAATTCCTGATTTCGAGCGGCTTCATCTCCAGTTTGAGGAGGTCTCCCGCGGCCGGCTGCAAGGCGACGAAGTACATCAGGCACAACTCAGGGCGGTACTCCTCGTATCCTCCGATGCCTTCGTAATCGTTGAGAAAGTCGCCGCAGCCATAAAGAATCAATTTATTCCGGAACACTTCGATTCCGATCGGGTGGTGGGAGGAATGGCCGTACACGACATCGACGCCTTCCTCGACCATGCGATGCGCGAAGCTGCGATGGTCAGGAGGGATGGCGTATCCCCAGTTTGGCCCCCAGTGAATGGAGAGCACCACCGTGTCGCCGGGACGTTTGCGCTCATGGATGGCGGCCGCGAGAGGGGCTGCGGCGCGGCTCGAAAGATCCGGCAGGAATACGATGCCGGGACGGTCTCCGGCGGCCGCCCACGCTTCGGGGACTCCGCTGGCGGGTGTCCCGGCGGCGAAGACAAGCACTCTTCCGTCTTTCCGCTCGAAAACGGCCGGCGCCGTGGCTGCGGCCAGATCTCTGCCCGCTCCCGCTGTCCGGATGTGGAGCCGCTCGAGTGTCGCGCATGTCTCGATCAATCCGGCGCGGCCCCAGTCGAGCACATGATTGTTGGCGAGCGTGGCGCAATCGATTCCGGCGGCGGAGAGGCACGCGGCATTGGCGGGGTGCATCCGGTAGTTGATGCCTTTCGGCTCCGCCGCGCCGCTGGTGGTGATGCTGGTCTCGAGGTTGATGATGCGCAGGTCCGGACGAAGGCGATCGAACTCGGCAAGCGCGTCGCCCCAGATGTAGGGGAAGCCGACGCGGCGGGGAATGGGGCCGTTGGCCTGTTCCGCCTCAGCGACGTAGCCCAGAGCGGACTTCATGTAGCCTTCATAGAGGACCGGGTTGGAGGGATGGGGCAAGACCTGGTCAATGCCGCGGCCGGTCATCACATCGCCGCACAGGAACAGCGTGATTGGCCGGACGTTTGCCATGGCAAGTCTGGAAAGGCCAAGATGCCGGAGGAACTCCCTTCGCGACCGCATGCGATTCGCGGCCCTCCAGCCACTATGGTAAACAAGGACGGAAGGTTTCCGGTGACAACAGCATCCGCTTCACTCCAATGGCCGCACTCCTCCGCGTCTGTCTCGCCGCTTTTCACGGACCTCTACGAATTGACGATGGCGCAGGCCTATCAGGCGGAGCATATGGACGAAACGGCGGTGTTCGAGCTGGCTTTTCGTACGATGCCGCGGAATCGCAACTATGTCGTCGCGGCAGGCTTCGGCGACGTGGTCCAGTTTCTAGCCGGCTTGCAGTTCCGCCCTGACGACCTCGAGTATCTGCGGAAGCGAAAGGAGTTCACGGAGGAGTTCCTCCGGCGGCTGGAGTCTCTGCGCTTCACCGGCGACGTGTATGCGGTTCCCGAAGGGACCATTGTTTTTCCGAACGAACCCATGCTGCAGGTGATTGCTCCTGTGACGGAAGCGCAGTTGATAGAGACGTATGTGTTGAATCAGGTCCATCTGCAAAGCGTCGCGGCCAGTAAGGCGGCCCGGGTGGTGGATGCCGCCGGAGGCCGGGCGGTGGTGGACTTCGGCTCGCGCCGCGCTCATGGAACCGACGCCGCGCTCAAGGTGGCGCGCGCCGTCTACCTGGGTGGCGCCGCGGGGACATCCAACGTTCTCGCCGGCAAGATGTACGGGATACCCGTGTTCGGCACCATGGCGCACAGCTACATTCAGGCGCATGCCGATGAGGCCGCGGCCTTCGAAGCATTTGCCTCACTCTATCCGGAAACCACACTGTTGGTGGACACTTACGACACGCTGGCGGGCGTGCGCAAAGTCATCGACTTGAGCCGCAAGCCGACTGCTCAATTCCGCGTGCGCGCCGTGAGGCTCGATTCCGGCGACCTCGGCCGGCTTGCCGCCGAGACGCGAAAACTGCTGGATGACGCCGGCTTGGAGAACGTCGGAATCTTCGCTTCGAGCGGGCTGGATGAGTACGAGGTCCGGCGGCTGGTCCAATCCGGCGCGCCCATCAACGCGTTCGGCGTCGGCACGAAAATGGTGGTGAGCGCGGACGCTCCGGAACTGGACATGGCCTACAAACTCGTCGAGTACGGCGGTACGGGGCGGCTCAAGCTCTCGACGAACAAGCTGTTGTACCCAGGCCGCAAGCAAGTGTTCCGGCAGGTGGAGGAAGGCATTCCGGCCCGCGACGTGATCGGGCGATTCGATGAGCGGCTTCCGGGCGAACCACTGCTGCGCCCGCTGATGAAGGAGGGCGGCGCCGTTGCGCGCGTCGATCTTAGCGAATCAAGAAGCCGCCTGCAAAGGGAACTACAACGATTGCCGCCGCAGGTTCGCGGGCTGGATCCCGCGCCCGCTCCCTATCCCGTTCACTACAGTGAGCGCTTACAGGCGGAACTCGACGCGATCCGGGAGAAGCTCCGCGGCGGAGCATGACCAACCTACTCCGCCGGTAATAGCACAAGCTCTGCGAGCGCCTCCATCGTACGGACGTAATGGATCCGGAGGTCGCCCAAGTGCTCCGCCTTCAGATCTTCCTTTACGTTCGCCTCATTGTCCGCCGGGACCGCGACGTTACGGATCCCGCTGCGCTTCGCGGCAAGCACCTTTTCCTTGATCCCGCCGACGGGCAGGATCAAGCCCGTGAGTGTGATTTCACCGGTCATTGCGAAATCAGATTTCACGCGGCGTCCGGTGAGCGCGGAGATCAGCGCCACCGCCACCGTCACGCCGGCCGAAGGCCCGTCTTTAGGAATCGCCCCCGAGGGCACATGAACATGGATGTCACTCCGGGCAAAGACTTCAGGATCAATCCCCGAACAGCAGGCCATGAGACCGCACCCAGGTGAGCGCCGCCTGCACGGATTCCTGCATCACTGAACCCAGTTGCCCCGTCATGGAGAGGCCGCGGTTGCCGCCAGGCATGCGGCCGGCTTCCACAAACAGGACATCGCCGCCCACCGGAGTCCAGGCGAGCCCGACGGCGACACCGGGCCGCTGGGTTCTCTCACTCACTTCGAACTCCGTTCGGAATTTCGGGGGTCCGAGGAACTGGGAAAGAATCTCCTCGCCGGCCTCCAGCTTGTGGTGAACTCCCGCCGCGATTCGCCGCGCCTGCTTTCTGCAAACGCTGCCGATGCAGCGCTCGAGATTCCGCACGCCTGCCTCGCGCGTATAGCGCCGGATGATGTGGCGCAGCGCCTCGTCGGAGAACTCGACGTCCTGCATCTGGAGACCGTTTTCCCGCGTCTGGCGGGGAATCAGATAATGGAACGCGATGGCCACTTTCTCCTGTTCCGTGTAGCCCTGCAACTCGAGAACTTCCATGCGGTCGCGCAAGGCGGCCGGCACGGTGTCCAGTTGGTTTGCTGTGGTGATGAACAGGACTTTGGAGAGATCGAAGGGCACGTCAAGAAAGTTGTCGCGGAAGGAGAAGTTCTGCTGCGGGTCGAGGACCTCGAGGAGCGCGGAGGCGGGGTCTCCGTGAAACTCATGGCCGAGTTTGTCGATTTCGTCCAGCATGAACACCGGGTCGTTGGCTCCCGCGCGGCGGATGCCGTGGATGATCTGTCCGGGCAAAGCACCGATGTAGGTTCTGCGATGCCCCCGGATCTCCGCTTCATCGTGCATGCCGCCGAGCGAGATGCGGACGAACTTCCGGCCCAGGGCGCGGGCAATCGACTTACCGAGGGAGGTCTTGCCGACGCCGGGAGCGCCGGTGAAACACAAGATGGGGCCTTTCGAACCTGGCTTCAATTGCAGCACGGCCAGAAAATCGAGAATCCGGTCTTTCACTTTCTCGAGATCGTAGTGATCTTCGTCGAGAACCCTGGCTGCACGAGCGACGTCCACCACCTCACCCGTGGACACCGACCACGGCAGGCTGACCATCCATTCAAGATAATTACGGGCCACTCCGTATTCGGGGGACATAGGCGAGAGCCCGGCGAGCCGGTCTAGCTCCTTGAGAGCCTCCGTCCTGGCCTCGTCCTGCATTCCGGCGGCCTCTACTTTTTGGCGCAGTTCGCCGATTTCCTTCCGGCTTCCCTCTTCCTCCCCCAATTCCTTGCGGATCGCCTTGAGTTGCTCGCGCAGATAGAACTCCCGCTGTGCCTGCGTGATCGCTCCGTGAGCCTCGATGTGGATCTTCTGCCGGAGTTGAATGCGTTCCAGTTCGCGCAACGCCAGTTCGTCCACGCGGCGAAGCCGCGCGACCACATTCAGTTCGGATAGTAGGCCCTGCCGTTCCGGGAAGGAAAGGCCAGGCAGAATCGTGCCGGCGAAATCCGCCAGACGGCCAAGGTGAGAAATGTTGGCAACCGTGATCTGCATGTCATCGGGAAGATCGGGCGTCGCGGCAATCACCTGCTTGACGGTTTCGACGAGGTGATCGCGCAGCGCCTGGGCTTCGGCGTCGCGGGGTGTCTCGGGATCTTCCAGCAATGCCACATTGGCGATGAGATGCGGCTGCGTGCTGACGAAGCCGATGACACGGAAGCGCGCGATGCCCTCACAGAAAACGAGGATGTGATCGTCACCTATTCGCAGGATGCGGTGAATCAAGCCGATGCTGCCGATTTCGTGGAGGTCGGAAGGCTTCGGTTCCTCCACGCGGCGGTCCCGTTGCGCCACAATGCCGATTTGCTTTCCCTCCCCCACACTGGCAACCAGTTCGATGTGCCCCGGTCTTCTGAGCGTCATCGGAAGAATGGCATTGGGGAACAGGACGCCTTCGCGCAAGGGAAGGACAGGAAGGTCATTCAAGGCAGAGGGAAGCAGGCGCGAGGGAGGCGGCGTATCAACCGTTCTGGTGGCCATCCGGCGTCCTTTCAAGGGAGTGGTGCAATTCCACGGCCAACCCACGGCAGGGGACCACAGCCGCGAGACTGGTGAAGATACGCATTACAAAGCGCCCTATCACACAGGTGTGCGCCAAACTGCGCAGGACAACTTTCGCCGTCGGGTGATCCGGCTATTCCCAGGCATTTCTTACCCAGTGTCTTGCCAACCACAAGATACAATAGTAGAAGGAATATCCCTTTCACGTGCTTAGTGCTCCATTCGGAATTGTGTGACGTATCCTCACCTGGCCATCAGTGTCCGGCTTTTCAGCCAGGCCGGTCTGGCCGGCCGCTGACCGCTGGGGCTGAGGGTTTCGGGACAATGCACTTGGCTCGAGGACGGAAGGAAGGATATGAACAATCCGGTACGTCAGCGGCAGTGGCTTTTTCCGGTAGTCAATCTGTTGATTCTTGTGGCCCTATTGTATGTAGGGACCCTCGGGCTTGGAAATATCGCTCCGCAGCGTGTTTCCTACACGGAGTTTCTGGCCCAGGTGCGGGCCGGGAAACTCTCCGCGGTCGAAATCACCGATCAGGATCTGATCGGGGTGAAGAAGCCGGGTGAAGCAAAGAAAAAGGGAGAGGCTACGCCGGAGGAGCGCATCATTGCCACGCGGCTGCCGGGCATTGACGACACCGCTCTCCTCAAAGAGCTGGAGGAGCGCCAGATCAAGGTTACCGGCCGCATCGAGCGCAACTCCTGGATTTGGGGCCTTCTGGGCTGGATGCTTCCGTTGCTGCTCATCGGCCTGCTCTACGTGTTTGGGATGCGGCGTCTGCGTCAGGGCGGGGGGGCCATGACGTTCGGGCGGAACCGGGCCAAGATTTACGACCAGTCCAGCCGCGTCAAGGTTACCTTTGCCGACGTCGCGGGAGTGGATGAGGCCAAGACCGAATTGCTGGAGATTGTCGATTTTCTTCGGCGCCCGGCCCGCTATCAGGCGCTCTGGGGAATTATTCCCAAAGGGGTACTGCTTGTAGTGCCCCCAGGCACGGGCAAGACACTGCTGGCGAAGGCGGTCGCGGGAGAAGCGGGGGTTGCCTTTTTCTCCATTTCCGGATCGGAATTTGTCGAAATGTTCGTCGGTGTGGGAGCGGCCCGGGTTCGCGACCTGTTCGAACAGGCGAAGCAAAAAGCGCCGTGCATCGTGTTCATCGATGAACTGGATGCGATCGGCAAGTCCCGCACCTCAGGCCGCGGCATCGGCTTCAGCAATGAAGAGCGCGAGCAGACGCTGAACCAGTTGCTTGCCGAAGTGGATGGGTTCGACACATCGGAAGGCGTCATCCTGATGGCCGCCACCAACCAGCCGGAAGTGCTGGACGCCGCGCTTTTGCGCGCCGGGCGATTCGACCGCCAGGTGCTGGTGGACCGCCCCGACCTCAGGGGACGGGAGGAAATCCTACAGGTGCATGCGCGCAAGATTCATATGGCGCCGGACGTGGATCTGGGGATTATCGCCGCGCGAACACCGGGCATGGCGGGCGCCGACCTGGCCAATATTGTGAACGAGTCGGCGCTGCTTGCTGTCCGCCGGGGCTCCAAGAGCGTCGAACTGCGGGACATGGAGGAGGCGATTGACCGCGTCATGCTGGGCCTCGAAAAGAAGCGGCGCGTCATGACGCCGGCGGAGAAGGAGCGGATCGCCTATCACGAATCCGGGCACACGCTGGTGGCCTTGTCCGTGGAGCATGCCGATCCTGTTCACCGCGTATCAATCATTCCCCGCTCCATTGGAGCCCTGGGATACACGCTGCAGTTGCCGACCGAGGAGCGGTTTCTCATGACGCAGCCGGAACTCGAAGACCGGATCACAGTGTTGCTGGGCGGCCGCGCCGCGGAGTAAATTCAATACAATGGCGTCGTGTCCACCGGGGCCGCTGATGACCTCGACCGGGCGAGCGAACTCGCCAGGCAGATGGTGACCCGATTCGGCATGAGCGGGCAACTCGGGAAGCTGACCTACGGGCGCCCGCTCGCATCCCCTTTCCTCAAATCGATGTTTACCACCGAGGAGAGGAACTACAGCGACACGACGGCGAGGATTATCGACGAGGAAAGCAAACGGATTGTGGACGCAGCCTTCGAACGGGCGGAGTCGATCCTGCGGGAGCGGGATGACCAACTCAATCACCTGGCATCGGAACTCATCCGCAAGGAAACGCTGAACAAGGAAGAACTCGAGGCGGTGGTTCAATCCACGGCGGCGGCTCCCGCCAAGCACACCGCCGACTGCTGACGGGACGAGTGCGGATAGGACTCTCGATTGCTGATCAGGCAAAGGGAGGCATCCATGCCCGTCCTGGAAAAACCTGACGTGAAGGGCAAGCAAACCGATGAGGAGGCTTGCCGGCTCCATGCCCTGTATCAGGGCAAGATCCAGATGATCCCGAAGTGCCCCATCCGCAATTCCGGCGACTTTGCCTACTGGTATACGCCCGGTGTAGCGGCTCCATGCCGGGCGATCGAGGCGGACCCGTCCCGGGTGTACGAGTTTACGAACAAGGCCAACCTGATCGCCATCGTGTCCGACGGATCGCGCGTGCTTGGCCTGGGAAACATCGGGCCGCATGCGGGCATACCTGTGATGGAGGGGAAGGCGCTCCTGTTC
Source organism: Bryobacterales bacterium (assembly GCA_020847895.1). Classification (GTDB taxonomy): domain Bacteria; phylum Acidobacteriota; class Terriglobia; order Bryobacterales; family Bryobacteraceae; genus CADEFT01. Next base: position 1,283 of record JADLBG010000858.1, on the reverse strand, counting down.
AAATATCTGGGGGGAGTGGACGCGGTCGCGATTTGCCTGGCAACGCAGGAAGAGCGGGAGATCGTGCGAACCGTTCAGCTTCTGGAGCCCTCATTTGGCGGCATCAACCTGGAAGACATCGCCCAGCCGCGGTGCTTCCGTGTTCTCGAGGAACTGCGCCGGACCATGACCATTCCGGTCTGGCACGACGATCAGCAGGGTTCGGCCACCGCGGTTCTGGCGGCATTCCTGAATGCTCTGAAAGTGACGGGCAGAGAGATGCGTTCCACCAGGATCGCGATGATCGGCATGGGCGCCGCCAACTTCGCCACCTACCGGCTGCTGAAGGCTTATGGAGTGGATCCCGCGCAGATTATCGCTTGCGACAGCCAGGGGACGCTGCACCGGGATCGCGGTGATGTGGAACAGCAGCAGCGGGAGTATCGGGAAAAATGGATGGTCTGCGAGGAGACGAACCCCGAGCGCGTGGCCGGCGGCATTCAAGAGGCGCTGCGGGGCGCGGACGTGTGCATCGCGTTTACGCGTCCTCTTCCCGGGCTGATCGACGCCGGATGGATTCGCGGCATGGCCCGGGACGCGATTGTCTTTGCCTGCGCCAATCCGGCCCCGGAGATCTGGCCGGCGGACGCGCGCCGGGCGGGAGCGCGAATCGTGGCCACGGGGCGAGGCGACTTTCCGAATCAGTTGAACAATTCGCTTGTGTTTCCGGGAATTTTCCGCGGGACCCTGGATGCCCGCGCATCCACCATCACCGACGAGATGACGATTGCGGCGGCTGTGGAACTGGCGCGCTGCGCCGAGGAGCGCGGATTGAGGGAAGACGCCATCCTGCCCACGATGACCGATTGCCAGGTGGCGCCGCGCATCGCCGCGGCGACGGCAATGAAGGCGCAGGAGCAAGGTCTCACGCGGGAGGCCCGGACTCGCGAAGAGTATCTGGAGGCGGCAACCCGCCGCATTGCGGAATCACGCCGTTTGTCCGAAAATGTGATTCCGGTGGGCCATGCGGAAGGGGCACGGTAGTTCCGGCACGCCGCATTGAAGCGCAAGGTGGGCGCGGAACCGGTATACTTTGGCTTCAGGCGGCTCCGGCGCAAATTACACAGCCCCCAGGAGGCACAGTGTCCACCATCACCAGAAGGTCCTTATTCAGGGCAACCGCGGCGAATGCCGCCCTGGCTGCCACGTTCCAGGCATCCTCCCGCGGTCTGTCCGCCAATCCATTGGGAATCCCCATCGGAAGTCAAACGTATCCGCACCGCCAGCGCATCAAGGACGGTGAC
>JADLBG010000857.1 GCA_020847895.1 Bryobacterales bacterium | reverse complement strand
TCCAGCACCACGATGGCGTCATCGACGATAAAGCCCACCGACAGGATCAGAGCCATCATCGACAGGTTGTCCAGGCTGAAGTTCAACAGGTACATCATCGCGAACGTGCCGAAGACGGAAAAAGGAAGGGCCAGGCTGGGGATGATGGTGGCCGGCACGTTCCGCAGGAAGACGAAGATCACCATGATCACCAGGCCGAGCGTCGCCACCAGGGTGAACTTGATGTCGACGAAAGCATCGCGAATGTTCTTCGACCGGTCGCCGCGGATGGTCAGCGTCACCGAAGGCGGCAATTGGGAATTGAAGAACGGCATGAGTTTCTTGATCTCGTCGGTGACTTCGATGACGTTGCTTCCCGGCTGCCGCATCACCATCAGGTTGATCGCCCGGATGGCGCCTTGCTCTTTGTTGATCAGCCACGAGGCGGTGCGATCGTCCTCGACGCCATCTTCGGCGGTGGCCACCTGGCTGAGCCGGACGGGGACACCGTTACGCCAGGCGACAATCATGTCGCGGTAGCCGGCGGCGTTCATGAGCTGTCCGTTGGTCTGGACGGTGTATGCCTGCTTCGGTCCGAACATGGTACCCGTGGGAAGGTTTACGTTCCAGTTACGGACGGCGTTGGAAAGTTCGTTGATGCCGATCTTGCGCGCGGCCAGTTGGGCCGGATCCGCCTGGATGTGCACGGCGAATTTCTGCTGCCCCATGATATTGACTTGGGCGACGCCATTGACCATTGACAGGCGTTGCGCCACCAGGGTTTCAGCGTATTCGTCAACTTTCCAGAGAGGCAGCGTCTCCGAGTACAGCCCGAAAAACATGACGGGCGAATCCGCCGGATTCACTTTGCGGAAAGACGGCGGACTCGGCAGACCGGGCGGCAGAAGAGGCATTGCGGCGCTGATGGCGGTTTGGACATCGACAGCGGCGCCGTCAATGTCCCGGTCGATGTCGAACTGCAGGGTGATCTGCGTGTTCCCCAGCCGGTTGGTGGACGTCATCGAATCGATGCCGGCAATGGTGGTGAATTGCCGCTCGAGCGGCGTCGCCACCGCTGACGCCATCGTCGATGGATCCGCTCCCGGCAGACTCGCGTAGACCGTGATCGTCGGAAAATCGACGTTCGGCAAGTCGCTTACCGGTAGCGCCTGATAAGAGATGACGCCGAACAGCGCTATGCCCAGCATGATAAGGCTGGTCGCAATCGGCCGGCGGATAAAGGTTTCCGAGATGTTCAACGGATTACCCCTCTGTAGCGCTCCTAGTCGTCGCCTGCCTTCTGCCGCCCTCCGTCTGCGCCTCCCGGACGGATGCGAACCCGAACCCCCGGAGACAGCCTTAATTGCCCCTCGGTCACCACGGTCTCTCCCGCTTGTAGCCCGTCTTCAATTACCAGGTCCTCCTCGACTCTCGCTCCGGTAGTCACCGGACGAACCTCCACCGTCGAGTTCTGCTTCACCACGTATACGTACGATCCGTCCTGCCCGCTCTGCACCGCCTGGTTGGGAACCACGATCGCGTTCGGCTGTGTCGTCAGCCGCAGCACCACCCGTACGAACTGGCCCGGCCACAGCTTCATGTCTTCATTCTGGAACGTGCCCTTGAGTTTGATCGTCCCCGTAGTCTGGTCCACTGTGTTGTCCACGAACGTCAGGTACCCCGTCTCTTTTCCCGAAGGATCGTCTTGCGGCGTCGCCGACACCAGCAGCTTCCCTTGCGCCATGTACGTCTTGACCGATTTCAACTGCTGTTCCGGTACCGCGAACGTCACATAGATCGGTTGAATCTGGTTGATCGTCACCAGGTCCACGGAGTTCGCCGCTACCAGGTTTCCCTGCTTCACCATCAGGTTTCCCGTCCGCCCATTGATCGGCGACCGGATCTCCGTATACGTCAACTGCACCCGCAGATTCTCCGCCGCCGCCTTCGTCGCTGCGATATCCGCCTTGGCGCTCTCAATCGCCGCGCCGTCCGCGTTGATCGTCTCCTGCATCGCCGCCGCGCTCGAAAACGCCTGCTCGCCCTGATCCTTCGAAAGAACTCCCTCTTTCACCAGCCGCGCGAACCGCTCCGCCTGCGATTGCAGGTACTGTTGCTGCGCCGTATCGCGCGCCAGGTTAGCCTGCGTTTGCCCCAGGCTCGCCTTCGCCTTCGCATAGTTCGCTTCCGCCTGGCTCAACTGCGCCTCCAGTTGCCGCCGGTCAACACTGAACAGCAGGTCGCCCTTCCTGATGTAATCGCCTTCCCTGAAGGAAACCTTCGTCAGTTCCCCACCCACTTGCGATCGCACCGCAATGGTCGAGTACGCTTCCACGTTCCCGATCACCTGAACCTCCACGGGAACGTCCCGCTGCACGACCCTCGCCACCGTCACCGGTGCGGCCATGTCTCCCTTCTTCTTTCCTCCTCCCTTGCCGCCCTTGCTGTCAGCCGAAGCCGTCCCGCCCGCGGAACATCCTGCCGCCGTCAGCGCCGCCGCAACCACCACAATCCCGCACCACCGGAAGGTGCGCCGCGCCTGCTCCGCCGCGCCTTGATTGGTCGACTCCGAGCCCGTTATGTACATACTTGAGTAATGAAGAAGTTTACCGCAAATGATTGACTTATCGAACACTTCCGAACCTGGAAAGAACCGCGCCCCCTCGGAGACGTGTTTCACCCCTCGCATCGATAGGCGACAAAGCACCCCCTTAAGGTTACATCGCCAGCCCCTTCGGATATGTCCTCGCGCCTCTCCACCCCCTCCCTCAAAACACGATCCGGAACACCAGGTACAGGATGACCGCGCCCGCAACAGACATCAGAAAACCGGCTGCCTGCCCTTCCTTGTACCACCCCAGCGCCTTGCCGATATACCCTCCCAGCCATCCTCCAGCCATCCCGATGATCGCCGTCAGCACGATTCCCCCAGGCTGACGCCCTGGAATCACCATCCGGGCGATGATGCCCACGAGTAATCCGAATAAGCATGCCCGATCATGTGCAGCATTGCGAGGTCCTCCCTTGGCCCTCTCCGTCCGGCCAAGGAGAATATCACAATTACACGCTGCTTGAATAAAGCCCCAATTCCGATAGCGCCACGCATACCGGCGACTGCACCCGCAGCCGCACCTTTCGCGCCGTAACCGCCTTTCCCAACAGCACAAGCCGGCACGAGCCCACGCTGGTCCCTTCCGCCAGGCGCCGCCACCCACCGTCCTCCCAATGCTCCAGCGCGAACCCCTCCACCCTCTGCCCCAATGCGATGTGCTCCCGCAACCGGACCACATCGAACCGCGCTTCCCGCCCCATGTCCACAACCACCTCGGGCGTGTTCACCTCGTCCGCGCTGCTCCAGTATGTGTCCCTTTTCCCATCCACCAGATTCTCCGCCCCAAACCCGCGTCCTCTCACATTTGACGCCTTCACCTTCGCCCCCGCCGCCAGGTTCCTTCCAAACGTCCTCTTCCTCCGCGCCCCAAACTCCTTGAGCGACGCTGCGTCCGTCTCGTGGATCAACCCCCGCCGGTCCGGCGGCACGTTCAGCAGAAAGCTCGCCCCCCGCCCCACGGACTTCGAATACAGATCCCACAACTCCGCCGCGCTCTTCACCCGCCCGTTCTGGCTCTCATGGAAAAACCACCCCGGCCGGATCGATACATCGCACTCCGCCGGCAGCCAGTGCTTCCCATTCCGATGCCCCGTCGTCGCTTCTTTATACCTCGTGTACCCCGGCGCCGCCACTCCTCCATCCTCCCCCACCGGATCATACGTCGCCCAACACGTCTCGTTTGCGAATCCCTTCTCGTTGCCCACCCACCGGATATCCGGACCCACGTCGCTGAAGATCACCGCGTCCGGCTGCAGCTTCCGCGCCATCTCCCACGTCCGCGGCCAATCATAGTACGTCCGCTTGTCGATTGTCCGCTTCTCCCGCGCCCCGCCATAATAACCGTCTCCTCCATTCGCCCCGTCGTGCCATACCTCGTACACCGGCCCGTACTCCGTCAGCAACTCCCGCAACTGCTCCCGGTACATCTTCACGTATTCCGGCCCTCCATACAGCGCCGAATTCCGGTCCCACGGCGAAAGATACACTCCGAACTTCAACCCCCTCCTCCGCGCCGCCTCCGACACTTCTTTCACCACATCGCCCTTTCCGCCCTTCCAACGGCTCGCGCGCACGCAATGCTCCGTGGTCTTCGTCGGCCACAGGCAGAACCCGTCATGATGTTTGCATGTGAGAATCACCCCCTTCATCCCGCCCGCCTCGAGCGCCGACACAATCGCATCCGCATCGAAGGCTGTGGGAGCAAACAGGTTCGGATCCTCGTCGCCGTATCCCCATTCCTTGTCCGTGAACGTGTTCACGGTGAAGTGCAGAAACGCGTACACCTCCAGTTCATGCCATAGCAACTGCCGCGCCGACGGCACAGCGCCGTACGGCTTCGGCCCGCCCGTCATCGCCGCCGCGCCACCCGCGGCAGCCCACAGGAATTCCCGCCTGCCTACATCCATGGCTCCAACATACCAACCAACTACGCTCGTCTGCCTTGCTCCGAAAATCTGCGATCTCTGCGCCTCTGCGCGAAAACCCCATTCCCGGGACCCACAATGCTCCAACGCCATCGCTCCCGGCCGGCGCATTACCATAAACCTCAGAATGCGCCTCCTCCCTCTTATCCTCCTGGCATCCTCCCTCCACGCCCAGCAAGGCTGGTGGCTCACAGAGCCCGTCCGCTGGGTCCAGACCAATCTTCGCGAGCCCGACGCCGCCCTCGATCCCCAGCGCCTCGTCGAGCAAACCGCCGCCTTCCACGCCAATGTCCTCCACTTCAGCATGGGCGGCATCGTCGCCTTCTACCCGAGCAAACTCCCCTACCACAACCCCAGCCCGCAACTCCCCGAACGAGGCGATCTCCTCGCGGACCTCCTCCGCGCCGCTCACGCCCGCCACATCCGCGTCGTCGGCCGTTTCGATTTCAGCAAGACCGTCAAGCGCATCCATGACGAGCACCCCGAATGGTTCTTCCGCACCGCCTCCGGCCAGCCCGTCGTCTACAACGGCCTCTACTCTACCTGTATCAACGGCGGCTACTACCGCGGCTATGCCATGCGCATCCTCGAGGACGCCCTCGACCGCTACGATGTCGACGGTCTCTTCTTCAACATGTTCGGCAACCAGTCCACCAACTACAGCGGCCAGTTCGTCGGCCACTGCCATTGCGACAGTTGCCGCCGCAAATACCGCGCCATGTACGGCAAGGAACTCCTCGAACAGATGGACGATCAGTACCGCGAATTCCTCGCCGCCTGCTCCCGCGAAGTCGCCGCCGAAATCGGCAGGCTCATCCACCGCAAGCGTCCCCGCGCCGGATACTTCAACTACATGCAGCAGTTCACCGACGGCATCATGTCCGAATCGAACACCGCCGTCAACCGCCCCCTCCCCCTCTGGCCCTACTCCTCGAGCGACAACGTCAACCGCGCCCTCAACAGCGAGCCCTCGAAGCTCCCTGTCAATCTCGACATGCAGTTCATCGACTTCCCCTGGCGCTTCGCCACCGTACCCGCCGGTGAAATTGGACTGCGCTCCTGGCAGAATGTCGCCCACGGCGGCGCCCTCACTCTCGCTCTCAACGGAACCTTCGATCAGCAGGACCGCCAGGCCGTCGAGCGCGCCCGCCCCATCTTCGCCTGGGTCGCCGCACACGAACAATACTACGTCCGCCAGGAGAGCGCCGCCCGAGTCCTCCTGCTCGGCGCGCGCGGCCAGAATCAGTCCGCCTACCGCGGCCTCTTCCGCCTTCTCTCCGAAGAACACATCCCCTTCGCCGTCTCCGACAACCTCGACTGGATCGGCAGACGTTCCTTCGACCTCGTCCTTACCGCCGGCCGGACCCCTGCCCAACTCCGTCCCTACCTCGAGCAAGGCGGCCGCCTCCTCATCGCCACCCCGCAATCGCCCGATTTCCCCGTCGCTCGAATCGTGAAGACCTGGCCGGACATGCAAGCCTACATGCGGCTCCGCGACCGGACGCTCTTCCCCTCCCTCGATCTCACTTCCATCCTCATGCTCCAGGGCGATTACACCGAACTCGAATCCTCCGCCTCACCGGCTCTCACCTTCATCCCGCCCTCGATGTTCGGCC
>JADLBG010000856.1 GCA_020847895.1 Bryobacterales bacterium | reverse complement strand
GGAGCGACGGGGGACCGCTCTCGCACGCGATCACAACCGGCTCTTCTCCAGGTATCTATACGGCGAATCTCCTGGCCCAGGTCAAACTGTCAATCACAACATCTCCTCCCGGCGGTGGAGCGGTAACGCTTTCGCAGGGTTCGGACGGCTGGGTGGATCAGGCGTCCACCGTGGCTCTTACCGCTGTTCCCGCCCCTGGTTTTCGCTTCGCGGGCTGGAGCGGTGACAGTTCCAGTCAGGACAATCCGTTTCAACTCCTGATGGATACCGCCCACACGATCACGGCGAATTTCCTCCCCGCGGCTGCCTGTTCCCTCGCCTTCCGCCGGCCCGGCACATCTCTGGCATCTTTGGGCGACACGGGCCGTATCGATGTGGTTGCGGACGCCCAGTGCCCATGGACTGCCTCGAGTGACGCAAACTGGCTCAAATTGACTGCCGCTTCATTCACGGGAATCGGAGCCATGCGCTACGCCGCGGAGGCGAATGCATCCAGTCAGCCGCGCGCGGCACATATTCAACTTTCCTCCGGATCGGCTTACTCAATAATCCAGGCAGCTTATGGATGTATGTTTCAGTTGGATACCGGGTCTCTTACAGCCGCGGCGGAGGGCGGTTCATTCGCCGGTATCGTCAGCGGCCCGCCGAATTGCGCCTGGTCTGCATCCGCCGCGCCGGATTGGATTACCATGGCCTCCGGCGAGGGCCAGTCCGGCGGCTCACTTCGCTTCACACTTGCTCCCAATTCCGCCGGGCCTCGCACGGGGTCCGTCGTCGTCGCCGGTCAGACCGTGAAGATCCTTCAGAAAGGACCGGCAACACCCGTTTCTTTCGCCGATGTAACTTCCGCTCATCCTTTCTTCGATTACATCCAACTGCTGAATCAGCAGATCCCCAACGCCGGTTGCACGTCCACCTCGTTCTGCCCGGACGCCCCCACCACTCGAAGCCAGATGGCGGTGTGGATCATCCAATCCCTCTCCGGCGACTCCTTTACCTTTTCCACCGCTCCTTACTTTAGCGACGTTCCGCCTTCCCATCCCCAATTCCGCTACATCCAGAAGATGAAAGACCTCGGAATCACCAACGGATGCACTCTCTCCGCCTATTGCCCTAATGACGCAGTCACCCGCGGACAAATGGCGGCATTTCTCATGCGTGCGCGGATGGGCGTTCCATCTGGACAGCCCTTCCCCTATCCGGCATCCGCATCTTTCTCCGATGTCCCGCCGGCTGACCTGTTCTTCCCTTACATCCAAAAACTGCGGGAAGCCGGAATCACGAATGGGTGCTCCGCCGCTGCATACTGTCCGGCGCCTCCCGCCACTCGCGGGCAGATGGCGGTATTCGTCGTGCGGACATTCTTCACGCCATAGCATAGTGGGCAAGCGGCGGCCCGTGAACCCATCGCCGCCGGCGGCATACGATATACTCCCTCGATGGACCGCAGGAGGAATCCGCGCGTGCGTTTTGCCTGGGTTGTGCTCTTGGCCTCGGCTGCCTTCGGCCATGAGGAAGTGAAGAATCCCCATACCTCTCCGTCCGATGTAGCCGCCGGCGCGAAGATCTTCCGCTCTCATTGCGCGGAATGTCACGGCTTCGCCGGCGAGGGTGGCAGGGCGCCCAAACTGACCACCGGCGTGTTCTTCCATGGCGGCACGGATGCCGATCTGTTCCGCAATATCACCGACGGCATTCCGGGGACGGCCATGCCGAGCGTGTTCTTCTCGCCTGATCAGGTGTGGCAGATTGTGGCTTATGTCCGCTCGCTCAGCACAGGCGGCGCTCAAACGCCCTTGGGCGACGCCCGGCGTGGAGCGCAACTGTTTCACCAGCAGAAGTGCGCGGGCTGTCACCTCGCGCGCGGAGAAGGCGGCGTGAGAGGTCCCGATCTCTCGATGATCGGCTCGCAGCGGTCACCCGAATATCTCCGGCAGGCGATTCTCGAACCCGGCGCGAAGGTCCTCCGGGAATACTGGGTGGCGCGAATCACCACGGAAAACGGCGCGAAGCATTCCGGTTTCGTCATGAACGAGGATACGCACTACGTGCAACTCCTCGATTTCTCTCACGGCCTCGAAAACTTGCCCAAACACGAATTCAGGGAGTTTCATATCGAAAAATCTTCTATCATGCCGTCCTATAGCGCCAAATTGAGCGCCAGGGATGTCGATGATCTCGTGGCATATCTGTGGTCGCTCCAGCGCCGGCAAGGAGAGCAGCGATGAAGCGTTTGTCTGCCTGGATACTCCTGTGCGGCGCCCTCGCCGCGGAGCATTTGCCCGCGCAGGTGACGTTTGAACGCCTGTTGAACGCCGAATCGGAACCGCGCAATTGGCTGACGTACTCCGGTTCTTACAAGGGCTGGCGTTACAGCTCCCTCGATCAGATCAACCGCCAAAACGTCAAGGATCTCAAAGTGGCGTGGGTCTATCAGATGCCTGTCACCCACCGTGTGGAAACCACGCCGCTCGTGGTGGACGGCGTGATGTATCTGAGCGAGCCGCCGTCAAACGTGGTGGCGCTCGACGCGGCCACCGGCCGTCAGTACTGGCGCTACCGGCGCAGTCTTCCGGCGAAGATCAATGTCTGCTGCGGCCAGGTCAACCGCGGCGTCGCCGTGCTCGGTGACCGCGTATTCGTCGGCACGGTCGATGCCCACCTCGTGGCATTGAGCGCAAAGACAGGAGCTGTGTTGTGGGACGTAGAGGTGGCGGATTACCGCACAGGCCACAGCGTCACCGTGGCGCCGCTCATTGTGAAGGACATGGTAGTCACCGGAATTGCCGGCGGCGAATACGGAATTCGCGGCTTCCTCGATGCTTACGACACGAAGACAGGCCAGCGGCGGTGGCGTTTTTGGACCATCCCCGGCCCTGGTGAAAAAGGCCATGAGACGTGGTCCGGCGATACATGGAAGCACGGCGGCGGGCCCACCTGGGTGACCGGGTCTTACGATCCCGAGCAAGACCTGATCATCTGGGGCGTGGGGAATCCTTCACCGGACTGGAATGGCGATGCCCGCAAAGGCGACAACCTGTTTTCGGATTCGGCCATCGCCCTTGACGCCGGCACCGGCAAACTCAAATGGTACTTCCAGATGGTTCCCCACGATGTCCACGATTGGGATTCGGTTCAGGTCCCCGTGCTGGTGGATAGTGATTGGAAGGGCAAGCCGCGAAAGCTCGTCTACTGGGCGCATCGTAACGGGTTCTACTATGTGCTCGACCGGCAAACGGGTGAATTCCTGCTCGGGAAACCGTTCGCCACCCAGACCTGGGCCAGGAATCTGGATGAGCGCGGACGTCCAGTCCGAAATCCCGGGATCGATCCGACCCCGGAGGGCGTTTATGTCTGGCCCGGTGTGCAGGGAGCGACGAATTGGTATTCGCCTTCCTACAATCCCCTCACCGGACTGTTCTATTTGACGGCCTGGGAAAACAAGGGCTTCTATCAGAAAGGTGACGCCGAGTACATCGCCGGCAACCGCTATATCGGGAGTGTCCCAAAAATCGATCTCGACGACGAGCCCGGCCACGGTGTCATTCGCGCCCTCGACCCGAAAACCGGCGAGAAGGCATGGGAATACAAAGTTCACACCAAGCCCTGGTCCGGAATTCTCTCCACGGCGGGGAAACTGGTCTTTGCCGCAAGCGGCGGATGGATTACCCGCGACCGGCAGGAAATGGAAGCTTGGTTCTATGCGCTGGACGCGGAAAATGGCCGCGAACTCTGGCGCATCAACCTGGGAGGCGACATGTCGAGCAGCGCCATCACCTACCAGGTGAACGGAAAGCAGATGGTGGCGATGCCCGCGGGCAGCGCGATCTTCACCTTTGCGCTGCCGTAAGTAAAGGAGGCGGCAATGAGCGGAACGATGCGGCGGGATTGGCTTCGCGGGGTAGCCGCGGGTATGGGCGCCTCTGGAACATGGCGGCCGGCGTCGGCGGCAACAACCGCCTTCTATACCGCTAACGGTGTCCACACGTTCAAAGGGATTCCCTACGGGGCGCCCACGGGCGGGGCAGCAAGGTTTCAGGCGCCGTCGAAGCCCAAGCCGTGGTCCGGCGTGCGCGGTTCATTGTCCTATGGACATATCTGTCCCAACTCCATCCCCATTGCGAACGGAGGCGACAACACGGCGCCGCGCGATGAGGACGAATTCCTGCTCTACCGCTCCCACGGATATCCCGGCGCGGGCGAGGATTGCCTCCGCGTCAATGTGTGGACCCCGCGGATCAACGGATCTCACGCCCACAAACGTCCCGTGATGGTGTGGATGCATGGCGGCGGATTCACGGGCGGCTTCGGCAACGACCTGCCGGCCTATGACGGCGGGAATCTCGCCCGGCGCGGGGACGTTGTCGTGGTCACCCACAACCACCGCCTGAATTTGTTCGGCTATCTGAACCTCATGGAGTTCGGCGAGCGCTACGCCGATTCGGCAAACGTCGGAATGCTGGATCTGGTGGCCGTCCTCGAGTGGGTGCGGGACAACATTGCGAACTTTGGCGGCGACCCCCAAAGTGTGACGATCTTCGGCCAATCCGGAGGCGGCGCGAAAGTGGGCGGCCTCATGGCCATGCCCTCGGCGAAAGGCCTCTTTCACAGGGCGGTCGTCCAGAGCGGTTCCTCCCTGCGCATGGCGATGCCCGAGGACTCGGCAAGATTCACCGCAAGCCTGCTCCGGCAACTGAACCTGAGCAATACTCAGACGGAGCAGCTTCATACGCTTCCCGCGGCGCGGCTGTGCGCCGCGGCAATGGCCATGAAACGGGGCAAGTCCTACCGTGCCTGCGGGTCGCCGAGTAACATCGTTACGATGGCGATCAAGTGACGGGCAACCGAAATTTGGGACCGACAATCCCGAAGTGGATACGCTGACCGCGGAACAACTCCACCAGCGTGTGAGCAGCACAGAACGCCTTCACACAAGCCGAACGGAAATCGCTATTGGGAGCGGCCCCGGCCTACGAGTATATTTTCGGATGGCACACTCCGATGTTGGACGGCCGTCCCGGAACGTTTCACAGTGCGAGATCGCCTTCGTATTCGATAATGCGGACAAGTGCGTGAACTACACCGGAGGAACGCCGGAGGCGCAGACGCTGGCGAAAACCGTCAGCCAGGCATGGCTGCGATTCGCGCGCAACGGCAACCCGAATCACAGCGGACTGCCGCGGTGGCCTGCATTTTCTCCGGAGAAGAGGACCACGATGATCTTCGACAGGACCAGCGCCGTGCGCGAGGATCCGGAGGGAGAAGGGCGGCGGATTATCTTTGGGCCGTAGGGCATGCCGCCACGCGCGGCTGCTCCAGTGCCTGATCAACTGTGCTCTTCAGCACGTCGAACGCGCACCTTTCGCACATGCGCCAACGTCCGGCACGTTTGCACGGGATTTGTCCTGTTCCGGATAGCTGCGGAGATCGGCGCGTCCCATTTGTCCGAATACGCCCATTGCCAAAAGTCACCTGCTGTCAAGCCATCCACCGTTGAAATAGGCGTGCTGTGACTTGCAAATGCATCCATACATGTCATCGTATTCCGGAGGTGCCCGCGCGTTCAGCCCGTTCGTAATATGATTCTGTGGGATGAAACGCAGAGCCTTTCTCAGCCTGCCGCTCGCCGCGGCTGCCGCGGGGCGGCGGACAGAAGTATCCATCGAGGGCGACCGCTTCCTCATCAACGGCGCACCCACCTACCGCGGCCGCACTTACAAGGGCAGCAAAATCGAAGGCCTGCTGCTCAATTCGCGCATGGTGCAGGGCATCTTCGATGACCGCAATCCTGCCACTCGCGGACATTGGGCCTATCCCGATACGCGCCGCTGGGACCCGCGGCGAAATACGCGGGAGTTCGTCGCCGCCATGCCCGTTTGGCGCCGGCACGGGTTGTTGAGCTTCACCGTGAATCTGCAGGGCGGAAGTCCGGAAGGATATTCGAAGGCGCAGCCATGGGAAACAGGCGGTATCGAGCCGGACGGTTCGCTCCGTCCCCCATTCCTCAAGCGCCTCGAAAAGATCCTCGATCAGGCGGACTCTCTCGGCATGGCGCCCATCGTCGGCTGCTACTACTTCGGCCAGGATCAACACGTGAAGGGCGAAGCCTCCGTCATCCGCGGCGTTGAGGATCTGACGCGCTGGATACTAGGCAAAGGGTATGGCCATGTCCTGCTCGAAGCGGCGAACGAAACCAACGTGAAAGCATATGACCATGACATCCTCAAACCTCCGCGCATCCACGAATTGATCGAACGGGTGAAGTCGATTCGCGTGAATGGACGCCGGCTGCTCGCCGGGACCAGCTACGGGGGCAATGCCATCCCAACCGCGAATGTCGTGAAGGCTTCCGATTTTCTCCTGTTGCACGGCAATGGCGTCAAACAACCGGCCCGTATCCGCGAGATGGTGCGGGAAACTCGGCGAGTCGATGGCTACCGCCCCATGCCTGTCCTGTTCAATGAAGATGACCACTTCGATTTCGACAAGCCGGAGAACAACATGCTGGCGGCGATCGGCGAATATGCCTCCTGGGGATACTTCGACCCCGGCGCAAGCGATTACTCGGATGGCTACCAGTGTCCTCCGGTCAACTGGGGGCTGAGCACGGACCGCAAACGGGCGTTCTTCACGCTGCTCAAGGAAGTAACCGGATCATGAGCCGTGAGTGGAAGGGGGCCATGGTGGGCGCCGGCTTCTTTGCCGCGTTTCACGCCGAAGCCTGGCAGCGGATACCGGGAGCACGCATCTCCTCCATGGCAGACCTGGACGCGGACAAAGCCCGCGCCTTCGCCGAAAGGTGGAGAATCGAGCGAGTCTATTCGGATGCGGCGGAAATGCTTGACAAGGAACAGCCGGATTTTCTCGACGTCGTTACGGGACCGGGAACCCATGCCGGACTGACGGCCATGGCGGCACAGCGAGGAATCCCGGTGTTCTGCCAGAAGCCGATGGCGCCCACATGGGAAGAATGCGAACGGATGGTGGAGGCCTGCGATCATGCCGGTGTACGCCTCCTCATTCATGAAAACTGGCGATGGCAGCCCTGGTATCGCGAGATGCGCCGCATCGCTGATTCCGGGGCATTGGGCAGAGTATTCCACTATGGATTTCAGATGCGCACCGGAGATGGCCGCGGAGAGGAGCCCTACACTGTCCAGCCGTACTTCCGCGGCATGCGGCGATTCCTGCTGTTCGAGACTGTAGTTCATTTCCTCGATACGTTCCGCTACCTGGGCGGCGAGATGCAATCCGTTTACTGCGCAACGTCGCGAATCAATCCTTTGATCGCGGGGGAAGACTACGCGCAGGTGCACGTAGCGTTTGCAAGCGGCGCCAACGGATGGATCGACGCCAACCGGATCAGCGGCCCCCAAATACCCGAAACCGCATTCGGTGTGTTCCGGATGGAAGGCGACGCAGGAATGATCCGCATGACGCCGGGAGGGCATCTGTGGTTGACGCGCTACGGCGAAGCCGAACACGAGCATGCCTTCGCCGTGCCGCGGCACGGATACAAAGGCGACAGCGTCCATGCCACCCAGTCCCATCTGCTCGAGTGCCTGCGAACCGGAAGGCCCTGCGAATCGGAGGGGCGCGACTACCTGAAGACCGTGCGTGCGGTGATGGCGTGCTATGCGTCCGCGGAGACGGGGCAGGCGGTCCGCCTCTGAAAAGCTCCTCCTGATACACTATTCCAACCATGAAATTGCTCCCATTCCTGCTGTTCGCGGCCATGCAGCCTGCTCCGAACCATTCGGTACCTTTTGATACGGATCTCGTCCGCGTCGTCACTGTAACGGAGAAGCCCGGGCCGCCGGGCAAACTTCACAAGCACGACGTGAACCGCGTGATGATCTACCTCGATGCCGGTCAGATGCGCCTCAACTTCAAGGACACGGGTCCGAAGGACCTCAACGTCACCCCAGGCGCGGTTCGCTGGGACCCGGCCGGCGGACTGCACACCAGCCAGACGCTGGGCTCCAAGTCTTTCCGCATCGTCGAGGTCGAGATCAAGAAGTCCCACGGTTCCCCCGTTCAGTTCCCCGCGCTCGATCCGGTCAGGATTGACCCCAAGCACTATAAGGTGGAGCTGGAGAATGATCAGGTGCGTGTCATCCGGGCGAAGTTCGAGGCCGGCTATCAGGCGCCGATGCACGAGCATACGCTGCCCCGCGTCGCGGTCTACCTCACCGATTACCAACTCAAAGTCACGGGCGCGGACGGCAAGATGACAACGCCCCATGGTCCGGCGGGCCAGGTGCTGCTGGGAGGGCCTTCCAAACACACGGAACTCAATACCAGCGGCAAGCCGTTCGAGGTTCTCGTCGTCGAATTGAAGACTCGATAATTCTGTTCCGCCAGGCCTTCAAGGGCTGTCTCATTCGCTAAACGCCGGCGCTAAATACCGGGGGATGACGTTGGGGCATCCCCCAGCCTTCGCGCTCCACGCCGGGACCCGCATGGAGGTTTCGGCGCGCGCGAAGGCGGCTTCACATGATATGGATAGGCGTCCGCAGCCGGGCCAGACTCTCCGGGCTGATTGCTCTCGCAGCGGAACGGCGCAGACGGTCATCCCGCAATCTTGTCAGGCGGTTCAAACAGCGGCAGAAGGCATTCTCCGCGAGGTTGAGCCGGCGCCGGGTTTGCGTCAGGTCATTCTGAATCTTCGCCAGGTTTAGTGGAATCAATTCTCTGGCGGCGAGTTCGTTAAGACGGCGTTCCTGATCGGAGAGAAGCCGCAGGTTCCACACCGCGTTAACAAACTGCCGGAAGACTGCTACTTCGGCTGAGCCCTTCGGCTGCATTTGCTGATGAAAAGAGGTCTCGAGTTCCTGGAAGGTCATGAGTTGCCGCTCCTGAAGCTTTCTTCTCATAAACACGTTCCATTGGAGGATTACGTTACGAGTATTGCCAATTAAATCGAGCTGAATTAGCCGGCGCAGTATCGCTTACCGTGGAATCGATATTATTCGCCGCCAAGGGCGGCAGCCAACTCGGCGGGACGCTCCGAACCGACCACCACAGTCTTCCCGTTTGACAGCCGGACCATGACCCCTTCATGACTGCCGGCAATGTACGACGTTGCCGCGCGGGCGGAACGGATTCCGAAGCCGCCGAAGTCACGCACGGGGTCGAAGCTGATGGTTTCCACGGAAGATATATCGGCAAGAGGAATTCGCCACCTCCGCCACATCCCCCGCATCGCCAGGACAAGCTGCCCATCTCGAACATCCGTGCCGAGGCGCACCGTAAGCAGCCGGACATAGAGGGCCCAGAGGAACACGGTCCATCCGATGACACTGGCGTTCGACATCGGATGCTTCCCCCAGGGATGCCCGAGCACGACCTGGTAAATGAGCAGGCCCAGCATGGCGCAGGGTGGGATGATGACCGCCACGGCTGTCCGGCGAAGGGGAAACTTCTGGACTTCATGAAATACGGCGCCGCTCTGCATGTTCACCTCCCATCTCCGTAAATTCAGCGCAGCATCCCGAGTGTGTATTGCAGAAGGGAATACTGAGTCTGGTAGTCGTACTTGGCGCTCAGGTTTTCAATCTCCGCCTGTGTGAGGCTCAACTGCGCCTGAGTCAACTCGACGATTGTTCCCAGGCCGATGTTGTAGCGTCCCTGCGCGAGGTCGAGGCCGAGGGATGCCTGTCGCAAAAACTGCGCGGTCACATCGATTCGCTGGTACGCATCGTTTGCGCCGGCCCACGCCACGCGAACGTCGCGGGCGATGCCCTGTTGCACATCCCGAAGTCTCTGGTCGGCCTCCTTGGCGCGCTGGAAGGCCGCCTCGCGGCGGGCGGAGAAGAGATGGCCATTGAATAGAGGGATGCTGACGTTAGCGCCGATCCCTTCATATTCCGAGGGAACCGGCGAGGCCGCGGGAGTGTTGATGAAAGGCAGAAACCCGCCCACCGCGACCGCGCTCACGGTGGGGCGAGACAGATCCTTTTCGGCGTTGTAGAACCGGTAGGCGGCATCGCGGGAATACTTCAAGCCGGAGATTTCCGGCCGGTTGCCGAATGCCTGGGCGACTAATTCCCCCGCGGTGGAAGGAGGCGCCGGAGGCAGAGGCTCCTCGGCAAGCTGGTAGTCCACCACCTGGTCAGAACCGAGAGCGCGGTTCAATTCGGCCAGAGCTTCGTGCACGCTGTCCTGGGCGCGCAGCAGCAGAAGCTTCGCCTCGGAGACGTTGACCGCGGCGAAGCTGACGTCGAGCTGGCTCTTGAGGTTGTGACGGGCCAGTTCGGTCACCTGGTCGCTGAGAAGCTGCCGGGCGGCCACGGTCTGCTCCGCCACCTTCACCGTGGCTTGCGCGCGCAGGACGTCGAAATAGGAGCGATTGACGCGCAGGAGAACGTCGAAGCGCGTGGCTTCCGAGGTTTGCGCTTCGGCTTGCGCCGTGAGGCGGGAGCTTGCCACCAGGTTCGACGTGCGGCCCGAGTCGGTGATCAGTTGCTCGATGATCACGCCTTGCCCGAAGCGATTGAACAGGCGGGACGCCGACAACTCCCCCGCGCCGATCCTCGAGAGGTTGTTTCCTTGCGAGCCTGTCACGTCGCCTGTGATGGTGGGATAGTAAGCGGCCCGGTTGATCACAATCTGTTGATTCGCGAAGTTTACGCGGTTTTGAGCAGCAGCGATTCGCGGATGATTCTTCACTGCCATGGCCTGCGCCTGCCGCAGGGTCAGCCGCGGCGGATTCCGAGGCGCCTGGGCCGCCAGAGGAAGCGCGGCAAGCACCAGGGCGGCAAGGCGCCGTGTGAAAGTCTTTGAAGTGGGCAACATACGGGTGTTCGTTTATGCGGGCGCCTGAACGCCTCCGCGGTATGCCAGCAGATAGGCGGCGGGCACAATGTAGACGGTCAGGAGAACTGATACGATCAGTCCGCCAATGATTGCCATGGCGAGCGGAGCGTACTGCTCGCTGCCCGTTCCCATCTTCATGGCCATGGGCGCCATGCCGATGATGGTGGCAAGGGAAGTCATCAGAATGGGACGGAGACGCACGCGGCAACTGGTGATGATGGCGTCCTCCACCGTCCGGCCTTGCTCTTCCAGCCGGTGGGCAAATTCCACGATGAGGATGCTGTTGGAGGCTGCAATGCCAACCAGCATCAGCACTCCCATCAGCGACATGACGTTGAGCGTAGTGTTCGTTAACGGCAGGACCACGAGCACGCCGATGAATCCCATGGGAATGGCCAGCATGATGAGAAGCGGATCCTTGAAGGACCGGAACTGGGCGACGAGAATCAGGAACAGCAGGATGACCGCCAGCGACAAGCCGACAGCGAAGCTGTGGAACGATTCGTTCATCCCCTGGACCATTCCGCGCAAGTTGACGCGGACGTTCCCGCCGTAGTTCTGCTCGTTAAGAAGACCCTTGATGCGGCCGGTGAGTTTCCCGAGGTCTTCACCCGACGGAGTCACGAACACGTCGGCGATACGCTGGATCTGGTAGTGATCCACCTCGGTGGGCGATTGCACGAACTCGAGGTTGGCGACATTGCCGAGCACGGTGACGGGACGCGCGGGGCTGGCTACGCGCGTGGGAGAGAAGGGGCGCGCGCCGTCAATGGCCTTACTCGAGTCGGAGGTTCCCCGCAGCGGGATCTGGCGCAGGTCGAAGAAATTGTGAATCGCGGGCTTGCCTTTTTCGTAGTACTGAACAGTGAGGAAGTAGTCGTTGCCGGTCACATGATCCACCCAGTAGTTGGGGGCGATCAT
>JADLBG010000855.1 GCA_020847895.1 Bryobacterales bacterium | reverse complement strand
TCGGAACGGCGCCGCGCAACCCCACCCAGGAAATCAGGAGTTTGTGCCGGAGTCCCATCTTGGCGAACAACAGGCTGAGGAAGACGCCGGCAGGCCGCGCGACGAACATGAGAATTCCCGCAATGAGGAATCCGACCCCAGCCACCGGAATGAGCCGCGAAGGATAGACCAACAACCCCAGGGCTACAAACATCGTAATCTGCATCAGCCACGCCAGACCATCGTGGAACCGCACCAGACTCCGCTTGTGGATGAAATCGCTGTTCCCCATGACGATACCCGCCAGGTAGACGGCAAGGAAACCGTTGCCCCGCAAGGATGACGCCAAGCCGTATACCAGCAGCACTACGCCGAGAGTCAGAACCGGATACAATCCCTCGGTTTCGAGTTTGATCCGGTTGACAACGAAGACGAATGCCTTCCCCAAACCATAGCCGGCCGCCGCGCCGACGATCATCTGCAATACGAACATTAGCGCCAGGTCGAGAACAGGACTGTCCGGCCGGTTCACGACCCGAATCAGCGCCATTGTCAGGAAGACGGCCATGGGATCATTGCTGCCTGACTCCAATTCGAGCAGCGGCTTGTTGGTCCCCTTGAGACTGGCGCCGCGGGATCGGAGCACGGAAAAAACAGCCGCGGCGTCGGTGGATGACATGATTGATCCGAGAAGCAGCCCTTCGCTCCAGGTGAAGCCAAACAGGAGCGTCGCCGCGCCTCCAACCACAAGCGCGGTCACCAGGACGCCGATGGTTGACAGGCTGAGACCTCGCCAGAGAACACCCGACACTTGTGCCCATTCGGTTTCGAGTCCGCCGGCGAACAGAATGAACGACAGTGCGATAATGCCGAGTGTTTGAGTGAAACGCGCATCGTCGAAGGGGATTCCGCCGATACCCTCGCTCCCCGCCAGCATTCCAATCAGAAGAAACAAGAGCAGCGCTGGGACGCCAAGACGGTTCGACACTTTGCTGGCCAGAACGCCGACCACCAGCAGCGTCGCGGCGACGATCAGCATCTGGTCAAGAGAAGTCATGCGAGTAACATCTGCCTCCGCCGGTATTTCGCCGGTCCAGTATCTTGAGCCACGAACACCACCCCGCGAAGGTCGCTTCGCCCGCGGGGACAAGACGTTTGAGCAATGGCCTTTCCATGCGGCTTCGACTCGCTGCAAGGCGGCTGCGAAACTCATCGCCGCGGCGGCTATGGAAGGGCGTGGTCCCCGAACAGGGAGATCAGGGGCGGCATTGCCTGGCGGAGTGGCGATCCACCGTCGCTACAATTTTTTAGGATAACGCTTGGGCGCGGCAGGCGTCTCCTTCAAGAAGCGTCCGCTCTGAAAAAATACTTCAGCCCCGGCGAGAACTGCGGTAGGGCTACACACGCCGGCCATCTCGCGGTAGCGCCGGAGCGCTCACGCGCTCAGGAACTTCTTCACGTTACGCATGGCCTGCCGGGTTCGATGGTGATTCTCGATCAACGCGAAGCGAACGTGCCCCTCCCCCAGCGGCCCAAATCCGATCCCCGGCGATACCGCCGTCAGCGCCTTCTCGAGCAGCAGTTTCGAGAACTCGAGCGACCCCATCTCCCGGAATCGCTCCGGAATCGGCGCCCACACGAACATGCTTCCCTTCGGAGGCTCCACCGGCCACCCCGCCCGCCGCAACCCTTCTATCAGCACATCCCGCCGCTTCTGGTACACGTGGCAGATCTTCACCGTCTCTTCCTCGCAATCCCGCAGCGCGATGATGGCGGCGATTTGCAGAGGCTGGAAAATGCCATAGTCCAGATAACTCTTGATGCGCGCCAGCGCCTTGATCATCTTCGCATTCCCCAGGCAGAATCCCACCCGCCATCCCGCCATGTTGTAGCTCTTCGACATGGAAAAGATCTCCACGGCGTGTTCCTTGGCGCCTTCCACCTGAAGGATGCTGGGCGCCCGATACCCGTCAAAGCAGATATCGGCATAGGCGAAATCGTGAACCACCATCGAGCCGTGATGCGCCGCCAGCCGGATGATCTCCTTGTGGAAGTTCAGATCCACGGTATGTGTGGTCGGATTATGTGGAAAGCTGACCAGGATCATGCGCGGCTTGCGCGCCGCGGTGCGGTAGAGTTCCTCCAACCGGCTCAGGAACTCAGCCGGGTTCGGCATCGGAAGCATGCAGGCGTGCCCCTCGGCCATGATGACCCCGTATTGGTGGATGGGGTAGGCAGGGTTGGGCGAGACAACCGCGTCTCCCGGCCCGATCACCGCGAAAAGTAAGTGAGCCAGCGCGTCCTTCGCCCCGATCGTCGTGATCGCCTCCGTCTCCGGATCCAGTTTCACCCCATAGTTCCGCTCATACCGTTTGCAGATTTCGTTACGCAAGTTCGGTAAGCCGCGGGACATGGAATAACGGTGGTTTTTCGGATTCCGCGCTGCTTCCACCATCTTCTGCACAATCAGCCTGGGCGTGGCGCCGTCCGGATTCCCCATCCCGAAGTCCACAACATCGTTCTGGGCGGCCCGCAGCTTGGCCTTCATCTCGTTCACTACGGCGAAGACGTAGGGAGGCAGCTTCTGAATTCGATAAAACTCTTCCGTGTCCAAGGGCATAAACATTCATTGTATTTCGCCGGGGGCCCCCGCGCGATGCTCACTCCGCGGAGACGCGGAATTGCTGTGCCGCGAATGTAGACAAGTTGTTGACTCCCGCCATCAAAAAAGCCGGTGAGCACTCGGAGGAAGATGCTCACCGGCCCGGTACCCCGTGTCCGCAGACGCGGGACACCTAACCCTTGGCTCTGCACGGAACAAGCCCGTGCGCGAACTCATAGGTTGCGGTTATTGAACACATCATATAACAATTCGCAACCCGTGCAGCCGCCAAATCTACAAAATCCCTACAACACGATTAAGACCGAGTAATAGGCCATCACCAGTACTATCACCCGAAGCCGCCCCCGACAGACTCCCCCGTAATCCATCTGCCCGGCCTCGCCGCCTCGGGTAATCGCCGGAACCTCAGATACAAGGTTCCAATTACTATCACTGCTAACATAGACGCTTGATCCATACCACCAAGTTTCACCATCGTTACCGGTGGCTGTGGCCAGCAATATAGACCCACTGGCAAGCCGGTTGTTGTACACTGTGGCTCATGAATCCCGGCCGCTTGTTTTTCGCCAGTTGTCTGGCGATTGTCACCACGTCAATGGCATTTTCCATTCGAGGAGACGTCCTCGATGCCCTCAGCGCGGACTTCTTCCTCAACAAGACGCAAACCGGTTTGATTCTCAGCCCCGCCTTCTGGGGCTTCACCGTTAGCATCCTCATCGGAGGCTCCCTCGTCGACTTCTTCGGCATGCGCCGCCTCCTGGCAATCTCCGGCTGGGGATACATCTTCGCCATCCTCGCTATCGTCTTCGCCCCGCGCCCCCATGCTGCCGTCGAGCCTTTCTATTCCGACCCCGGATTCCTCCTCCTCTATGCCGGCATGCTCGCCCTCGGTCTCGCCCAGGGACTCGTCGAAGGCGTCGTCAATCCCCTCTGCACCACCCTCTTCCCCCATGACAAGACGCACAAGTTGAATCTCCTACACGCCTGGTGGCCCGGCGGGCTCATCATCGGCGGCCTCACCGCCTTCGGTTTCACCAAGTGGTTCGGCCTCGACGGGCAGAGTGTCAGCCATACCGTGGCCACCCTCGGCTGGCAAATCAAACTCGGCGTCATCCTCATCCCCGCCACCGGCTACCTCTTCCTCATTCGCGGGCAGCATTTCCCGCCCACCGAACGGGTCACCGCCGGCGTCTCCAACTCCCAGATGCTCCGCGAAACCACCCGCCCCATGTTTCTTCTCCTCTGGCTCTGCATGTGGATGACCGCCGCCACCGAACTCGGCCCCGACCAGTGGGTCGGCTCCCTCATCACCCGCTCCACCGGCATGCAAGG
The DNA here is from genome assembly GCA_020847895.1 of Bryobacterales bacterium. Taxonomy (GTDB): domain Bacteria; phylum Acidobacteriota; class Terriglobia; order Bryobacterales; family Bryobacteraceae; genus CADEFT01. Next base: position 5,564 of record JADLBG010000855.1, on the reverse strand, counting down.
CATCCTCATTCTCGTCTACACCGCCGGCCTGATGTTTGTTCTCCGCTTCTTCGGCGGCGCCATGGCCCACCGCTTCTCCCCCTTTGGCGTCCTCACCATGTCCGGCGTCCTCTCCGCCGCCGGCCTCTTCGCCCTCGGAGCCGTCCACACTCCCACCGAAGCCTTCCTCGCCGCCACCCTGTTCGGCGTCGGCAAAACCTACTTCTGGCCCAACATGCTCGGCGTCACCTCCGAACTGTTCCCGCGCGGCGGCGCCCTCCTCCTTGCCATCATGGGCGGCACCGGCAACCTCGCTGCCGCCTTCGTCCTCCCCATCATGGGCAACTGGTATGACACCGCCGGCCCCGCCGCCGCCTTCCGCTACGTCGGCATCCTCCCCTGCATCTTCACCCTCATCTTCGCCGTCTTGAGCTGGCACTTCCGCTCTCAGGGCGGCTACAAGGCCATCAAACTCGCCGAACCCGAGGCCGTCGCCGCCGACTGACTTCCACCGGCCAAACTCAGCCCTCAGCCAAGCCCGTTTGCGGGAGGTAGGTCGCTGGCTAGCCGGCGCACTCGCCGCGGCCGAGTTGGAGCGAGTAGGAGACTTCGTCGCCCCAATCCAGGTAGAGTTCGGGGAACAGTTCGGCCGGCTTGGCGAGGTCGGCTGTCATTTTCTTGAAGGTTTCGACTTTCGAGCGCATCACGTAGTCGCGGAAGCGCTCGCCATCGAGGCGGTTGGCGACGTAGTGATCGAGGACGCGCTTCAAGGCTTCGGGGGCGAAGCGGGCGGGGATGCTCTGGACGGCGAGTCCGAAACGCATGATGCCTTTGTCGTCGTAGCCGCCGCCGAGAAGCATCATGTAGTAGGGGACTTCCCTTCCGTCGATCTTGCGGGCATTGCCGTAGAAGCCGATATCGCCGATCCAATGCTGGCCGCAGGCGTTGGGGCAGCCGCTGGAGCGGATGCGGAGTTTGCGGACGAGGCTGTCGGGATGATTGCGGAGCGAATCGCGGAGAGCTGCGCCGAGGTTCATGGTCTTGGTGAGAGCGAGGTTGCAGGAGTAGGCTCCGGGGCAAGTCACGACGTCCTCGATCTCATTGGCTCCGGCGTCGTGGAGGGCGAGGAGTTTCAAGGCGGCGTAGACGCGGTGGAGATTGGAGACGGGGATGAAGCCGAGGATCAGGTTCTGGTCGATGGCGACGCGGATGCGGCCATCGCCGGCCTCCTCGGCGAGGCGGGAAAGGCCGCGCATCTGGTCTCCGGTGAGGTTGCCCTGTTCGACGGTCACGGTCACGGCGGCATAGCCGGGATGCTTCTGTTCCTGGACATTGGTTTCGAGCCAGCGGTCGAATTCGGGATCAGGGCGGCGGGCATCGAGGACAGGGAGTTGGGCTCCGGATCCAAGGGGAGGCGGGGTGGAAGCGAATCCGCCGAAGCCTTCGGGGATCTGGGTGGGAGGCGCGATGCCGCCGTTTTTGAGGATGTCCTCATATTCGGCTTCGATGGTCTGCTTCACCCAATCCCAGCCGCGCTCCATGATGACGAATTTGAGGCGGGCCTTGTTCTTGTTGCCGCGGTTGCCGTGCTTGTTGAAGAGGCGGATGATGGCTTCGATGCGGGGGATGAGGTTTTCGACGGGGAGGAATTCGTCGAGTTCATAGGCTTCTCTCGGCATGGGGCCGAGACCGCCGCCCACGACGAGGCGGAAGCCGCGCTTTTCGACGCCGTTTTCAACGCGGATGCGGGCCGTGAGGCCGGCGTCGTGAATGGCGCTGATCATGGGGTCGTTGTCGTAGCCGGAGAAGGCGATTTTGAACTTGCGGGGGAGGCTGTCGGTGAGTTCCTTGTGGAGAAAGGCGAAGGCAGCCTGTTGCGCGTAGGGGCGGACGTCGAAGATTTCGCCGGGTAGGAGCCCGCTCATGGGGTCGCCCGTGACGTTGCGGACGGTGTTGTAGCAGGCTTCGCGAGTGGTGAGGCGGGCGTCGGCGAGCATGTGGAGGACATCGGGAACCTTGAGGAGGGGGATGAAATGATACTGCAGATTCTGGCGGGTGGTGAGGTGGCCCTTGCCGCCGCCGAACTCGTCGGCGACGCGGGCGAGTTGGCGCAACTGGGAGGCGAGGAGGGTACCGCCGGGAATTTTGGTGCGCACCATGTGAACACCGGGCTGGCGCTGGCCATAGATGCCGCGCCGCAGGCGCTGGGCGCGGAACTGGTCGTCGGTGATTTCGCCGGCGAGGAATTTGAGAGCGTAGCGGCGGAACAGTTCAATGTCGTCACGGACGGTTTGGTCGTAGGCAGCCTCGACGGGGGAAGCAGCGGAAAAGACAGGCGCTTCGGTAATCTCCATATTGTCTATAGAGATTATCATAATTTGGAAGCTTGTGCAATCGGTGTTGTTTCTTCAGTTTAATCTTTCCGCCGTCGGGAGCGCCCGCGAGGCGGCGGCAGCACTTGCCGCTGCGGCAGGCGAAGTAAGATGATGAAGGGTTGATGCCGCGACACCCGCTATTCCTGCTTGCCGCCCTGTGCGCGGCTGCCTCTGCCCAGACGAAGACGGAACTGCTTTATCCGCACGGGGCGCCTGGAGCGGTTGGGCAGGAGGAGGTGGACAAGCCGTCGTTGGCATATTATCCAGCGGCGGGAGGCAAGGCGGCGGGGACGGCGGTGTTGGTGTTTCCCGGCGGCGGGTACCGCAACCTTGCGATGGATCATGAGGGGCAGCAGATTGCGGAGTGGCTGAACGGGCTGGGGATCTCGGCATTCGTGCTGAAGTACCGGCTGGGGCCGCGGTATCACCATCCGGCGATGATGAACGATGCACAGCGGGCAATCCGAATGGTGCGGTCGCAGGCCGCGCAACTCGGGGTTGCGCCGGACCGGATCGGGGTGTGGGGATTCTCGGCGGGCGGGCACCTGGCGTCGACGGTCTCGACACATTTTGATAAGGGAGACCCTTCGGCGGCGGACCCTGTGGAGCGGGTAAGTTGCCGGCCGGACTTCGCGATTCTGGCGTATCCCGTGATTTCGCTCACGACCGTCTATACGCATCAGGGATCAAAGAGGAACCTGCTGGGCGAGAATCCGGACCCGAAGCTGGTGGAGAGCCTCTCGAACGAATTGCAGGTGACCAGCGAGACGCCTCCCACGTTCCTGTTCCACACGAATGCGGACACGGGAGTGCCCGCTGAGAACAGCGTGCTGTACTATCTCGCGCTGCGGAAGGCGGGGGTTCCGGCGGAAATGCACATCTATCAGAACGGCAAGCACGGGGTGGGGCTGGCGCGGCAGGACGTGGTGCTGGCGACCTGGAGCGGAAGGTTGGCGGACTGGCTGCGGGTGCGGGGTCTGATGGGGCGCTGAAAGCCATGCACGTTTCCGGAGGGCGGGCCGTCAATTGGTATATCGGCTTTATGCGGCGCGTGCTGTGGATGGCGATTTTGTGTGTTCCGGCGGTGGCCGGGGAGTATGCGGTTCTGACAAGCGAAGCGCGCCTGAAGATTGACCGCCATGAGCGGGCAGGCGATCGGATCCGGCTGTTTACTTCGAAGGACGGTTACATCGAGTTGCCCGCTGCCTCCGTAGCGGGGTTTGAGGCCGAGGAGTATGTTCCGCCGCCTCCGGTGACCGTACCGGCGAGGGTACCGGAGACAGCGGTAGTGAAGCCTCAACTGACGGCGAGGGAACTGGTGGACCGGGCGGCGGTGAACAACGGATTGCCTCCGGAGTTTGTGCATTTGGTGGTGCGGTCGGAATCCGGCTACCGGCAGGATGCGGTGTCGCGGAAGGGGGCGATCGGCCTGATGCAATTGATGCCGGAAACGGCGGCGACTTTGCATGCGGATCCGCATGATGCCGAGCAGAACGTGGAAGCGGGCACGCGGTATTTGCGGGATCTGCTGGTGCAATACAAGGATTATCCGGATCAGGTGCGGCGGGCGCTGGCGGCGTACAATGCGGGACCGGGTGCGGTGCAGAAATACAATGGAGTGCCGCCGTACGCGGAGACGCAGAACTACGTGCAACGGATAGTGGAAGCATACCGGAAAACACTGAGGCAGCCGGGGGCGCAGCGGTGAAGTGGGCCCTCGGATAAGGTGTTTCCGCGATTGATCCTCTAGCCGATTCTTCCTAGTCTGAAGGTATGTGGACTTGGTGTCTCCTTCTGGTTTTGTGTCTGCCGCTGCCTGGCCAGCAAACGACCACGACGACCTACACGACGGACCTGAACGGCAACACGGTGCCGGGGGCGAGTTACTCCACGGTGCGAGTCGGAAACACCACCACCACGACAGAGACCACGCAGAACGTGAATGGACGGCAGGCACCGTTGCTGTCGACCACCGAGCGTGTGATCAAAGACGATTCCGGCGGGCGGGTAGTGGAACGGATCATCAAGCGCTTCGACGCCAACGGGCATTTGACGGAGACCGAGAAGCAGCAGATTGATGAGAAGAAGAATGCGGACGGTTCGGTGTCGTCGACGGCGACGACGTACCGCAGCGACCTCAACGGCAACTATCAGCTTGCCGAGAGGGTTGTGACGGATGCGAGCAAGAGCGGGAATACGACCAATTCGGCCATTACGGTGGAACGGCCCACGGTGAACGGGTCACTAGACGCGGTGGAAAAGAAGGTCCGCGTGGACGATGAGGAGAAGAACGCGTCGAAATCGGATGAAACGGTGTATCGCAAGGATCAGAGTGGGCGTTTCGTGGAGTCGTTCCGCGTGGTGAAGGATTCTTCGGAGCAGAACGGGCAGCAGGTGGTCAATACGGCGCAGTATGAGCCATCCGACAGCGGGAGGATGAAGATTGCCTCGCAAACCGTGGCGAGGATACGGAAGAATCCGGACGGCACGGAGTCCCAGGAGGTGGATATCTACCGGAATGTTCCGGGGAGGGCGGACACGAACGCGACACCGGCGCTGCGGGAGCGGCAGATCATCGAGCAGCGGAAGGTTGGGGATAAGGTAATCGAGACGACGAGCGTGCAGCGTCCCACCGTCAGCGATCCGAACCGCTTGGGTGCCCCGAGGCAGATCAGTGAGCGGGTCTGCGTGGGGGAAAACTGCAAATAGGCCGCCGCTTTCGCACATTTCGGGAAGGGTCCGCCAATCGACACATCTCCTTCGCATACCGTCAGACCGGCGCACACGCCCGGCCCGGAAGAGGGGCGTGTGCGGGGACGGAAAGACAAGCTGAGAGCTTGGGTGGTTACTTGATCTCGACGGTGGCGCCGGCGTCGGTGAACTTCTTCTTGATGGCTTCGGCTTCGTCCTTGTTGACGCCTTCCTTGATGGGCTTGGGGGCGCCGTCGACGAGGTCCTTGGCTTCCTTCAGGCCGAGGCTGGTTACTTCCCGAACCACCTTGATGACATTGATCTTGTTGGCGCCGACGGCGGACAAGACGACGGTGAACTCGGTTTTCTCTTCGACCGCGGGCGCCGCGGCGGCGGCAGGGCCGCCGGCAGCGGGAGCCACGGCAACGGCCGCGGCGGCCGCCGAAACTCCGAGCTTTTCTTCGAGCAACTTAACGAGCTGCGATGCTTCGAGCAGGGTCAGCCCTTGAATCTGATCGG